>JBGOTX010000089.1:0-6868 GCA_041476705.1 Candidatus Zixiibacteriota bacterium | reverse complement strand
CCGTTCGGTTTCCTGGCCATCATCGACCGTTTGTGGAAACGGCCCGACGGCGTGATCGAAATCTGCGATTACAAAACCGGCAAGGCGCTTCCCCAAGGCGGCGACGACCCCCGGTTTATTCTGCAAATGGGTCTGTATGAGCTGGCGGTGCGATCCAAGTTCCCGCAGTTTGCGCGAATTGAACTGGTGCAGTATTTCCTCAAGCAGGATGAGACGATTCGCCACACGCTGAATGCCGATCGGCTCGATGAACTGGCGGAGCAGTTCCGAATGCAGGTGATTGAAACTGTCCACGCCGAGAAAATGGACGATTTCCCCACCCGGGAGGGAAACCACTGCTCCTGGTGTGATTACCTTGCTCTTTGCCCGGCCAAACGCCACCGTCGCGTTCTGGATGGAGAAGAGAACGAATCAGATCAGATGCCCACAATGGAGCTGGCCGCAGACCTGGCCGATCGGTATCTGAAAGTGTACGCCGAATCGAAAACGCTGGAGGCGCAACTGGCCGAACTCAAGGCGGAAGTCATCGCCGCGGCCAAAGAGTTGTCGCTGGAGAAATTGAGCGGCAACCTGGGCGATATCTCAGTCAAAATCGCCACCGACGAGGAGTTCATCGGCAAGACCGCCGATCCGAAGCAGTTCGCCGAACTGGTAGCGCTGGCCCGCTCACTGGGTTTGGACAGCGTGATGACGCTTGATGCCCGCGCCTTGAAAAAACTGTTCGATGCCGATCGTCTGGCGGCCGATCAAAAACAACTCATCGCGCCGTTCCTTGTTCGAAAAGAGCATCCCACGGTGCGGGTGCTCAAGTCAATTAACGATGAGGACAGTAGTTCGAAATAAACCGGCGCGACTTGGATTTCAGCCACAAAAAAACGCCCGGTGTTGACCGGGCGTTTGTCGTTTAGAGCGAAGGATAATCGGTCTTCACCGCTTGGCTTGACGGACAACAAAGGCTGGGATAATCGACCGCTTGTTGAACTCGACTTTCACGGTGTCGGGCGGAGCGCCGACGACCGCATCAGTTACCACGAGGAGCGAGTTGCTGGGGTGAGTCGTCGTGGTGTCGACGGTCAGCTTCGTGATCGGTTTGTCCTGAAGCGACGAGATATACACCGTCACCAATCTCCCCGCGCCGGCTTCGAGGCGGTACTTGGTCGGGCCGAGATTGGCGATCATCCCCAGCGTCAGGCACTGAATGGCAGTGTCTACGCGGAATCCCTTGTATGTAAACTGCGCGACTCGTCCGCCGGCATAAACGGCGGAATCAGCCACGATACGGTTGAGTCCGGCCGTGTATTTCAGCGGCACAGACAGGCCCACCACCGGTTCATCGTTGGTGTAGGCAATTGTAATTGTCCACAAATTTGAGTCGATCTTGGCCACTTCGGCGTAAATCGTGTCCACTTTGCCAAACGGGTCCGTCTGGGACCAGACGGCAGCCGGCAAGGGCAACAACAGACCGAGCATGAGCAATCGGGGTATAAGGCGGTTCATCTTTCCTCCAGATATCGACACATTATCAATCTTGACCATTGTACAGTTCACTTCTTTGAAAGATCCGTCAGATTGGCGCTCTCATCCACAGCTATCATGGCCTGCTGGAACGCCACGACCAGCGAATCGGCCCTTCGATTGTCGTTCAGTTTTTGGCGGTAAATATCGACAGCCATCATCGCCGCCCGCCTTCCTGGGTCAGTCTGGGGAAAACGCTCAAACACGCGCTGAAGCGTTGCGGCGGCGCCGCGCCAATTTTCTCTCACTCTATAAAGATCGGCTTTGAAATACAAAGCAATAGCTTCCTGCGTCGTGCCGGCTCCCCTGGCCGCCAAAGCATCGAAGTCTTTCTCGGCTCGTTCATACCATTGCTGTGATTCGCGGGCCCGGCCATCGGTGGCGGCTTTTTTGGCCAGGTACAGGTAGGTGGACAGCGCTTCTTCCGAACCCTGATAGTTATCGATTAAAAATCGGTACTCGGTTTCGGCCCGGTCCCACTTGTTCTCCATCTCAAGGCATTTGGCCTTGTTGAATTGAGCCGATGGTGACCCGGCATAGAACTCCCGCCATTGACTGCTGACTTGGGTCAGGAGTTCGCGCGCATTAGCGTATTCTTTCTTGGCGATGTAGGTCAGACTCTTTTTTACCATGAGCGCCGGTCGGAATATGGTATCAGGTCCCCGGAGAGCGTTGAACAGCTGATCGTACAATACCAACGCCGAGTCGGGCCGGTTCAGGTGCTCGACATAGATATCGGCCAGATGCAGTTTGGGCCCGGAGGCGACGTCGCCGGACGGATCCTTCATCTTCTGGAGCAGAGCGGCCGATTGCTCCCACATGCCGGCATCTTCGTACAGCCGCGCCAGATTGCCGAGCGACATCGTGGAAAGAGCCGTCGGCTGTCCCTGCGTACTGCTCCACCGTTGATAGTACTGTTCGGCCCGGCTGAACCAGAGCCGGGCGTTGGCCGAATCGTGGGCTTCGCTGAACGCCCGATGAATGCGAAGCGGAAGGTTGAATACCAGAAGGAGAACGTCGTTCTCATCGTCGGTGGGCGGGGCGAATATCTGCAGAGCGTTTGCGTACACTTGCTGGGCGCTGTCCCATTGGTTGGACAATTGCAAAGCCCGGCCGTAATTGTAGTACGAAATCGCCATTTCGGTTTTGCCAAGATCAGCCAATTTCAGCAATCGGCCGATGAGTGCGGCGCATGTATCGAACCGGCGTCCCTCGAAAAACATCTGGGACAGACGAGTGGCCGCGGTATAGGCGATAACGCTCAATTGGCGATGCTCAACGGGATACGTTGTCTTGGGAACCGAGTCGAGAGCGGCAAAGCAGAAACTGACCACCTCGCCGTATCGGTCGCGAATATTCCGTGTGATCGCCGGGTCGGCCGCCGTATTCACTTGAGCGCCCCGGGCCGCCCGGTCGGCGTCGTAAAGCAGTTTCTCCGCCTGATACCGGAGTCGCGCCGCCGAATCTCCTGAACATGACGTCAGAACCGCCGTTACCGCGAGAATGGCTATCAAAAGATTTCGATGGCAGGTCATATTCATATTATCGGCTATAAGTCATTATGGTCGAATGAAGACCAAGTATACTGGTCGACCCATCGCCGCACAAGCGAATTGTCCCGGCGGGGCTGTTGGATCACAGGACAAAAAAGCCGCCCCAAATTAGGAGCGGCCTGGTATTTTACTGCAACGAAAGAGAATTGTCTATTTATTGCGGCGGCGAAAGATCCCGGCGCCAAGCAATCCCATGCCAAACAGATACAGAGTGGCCGGCTCAGGCACTGCTTGAGCCGCATAACGGGTGTTCATCCAGTCGTTGCCGCAACCATCGCCGACGTGAAAATCAAGGGTCTGAAAATTGCCGAATAGAGATCGATTGATTTTGAATTCCCACACCCACGTGTCGCCGTTCCCCGGGCCTGTAAAGCCAGTCTCAACAAAAGACTTGTCAAATGTCTTTGAGAATTCTATGGAGCCCGCTTGAGTCGAACCGGACCCTATTTCGTGAGCGCCCGCGGCGTTGCGAACGGTCAAGTCTTTATAGTACGAACCGTTAACGTTCTGAATGTAACTCCAACTACCGTTGGTATTATAGAAACCGGTTGAGCCGCTCTCGTTCACTTTCTGTAAAGAATAATTGGTGATCGACGACCGGACGTCAATCGCGTACTGATACGGATTCCCGCCATTCTTGCCAACGAAAATGTCGCCCAAACGGTAGTTCTGGTTGAACGTTGTGGAATGGGCCAAATACCCAAATGAGTTGGCCATCGCCAAGTAGATGAAACCTCCCGACTCGCGAACCTTAAGCCCCTCCAGATCAAACTTCTCACCGCCTTCACTGTACGTTCCCGGAGATGGTAAGTGGCCGACACCGCCAGGATAACTATAGGGCGCCCAATTGTTGTTGTAATCAAATGGACTTTCACCGGCATTGAAGACCGTGTTGTAGTGGTAGCTGTACGCCATGGTGTTAGCCGCCATGAACGTCAGTGCCAAAGCAGTCGAGATCAGTTTTTTCACCAAAGTATCCTTCGTTGCTGGTATTACATATACTACATCGGGTTGACACGGTGCAATCCCCATGCCGTGGCAATCAAGCTTTCTTGAGCTTTGTTAAGTTATTGTGAAACAATCGTTTAACTATTCGCCGGCTGTACTTCCGCCAGCAATTCGAACTGAGTGAGTGCCAATTGTTCATTATTGGTGCAAGCTAATGCACAAATCTTGTTATCGCGTTGCCAACCATGTGGATAAGTTGGAATAACTTGCCCGCCACCGACCAATTTCGATGGCAATTAAGAGGGGATCGCCCGCCGCGACCTTTGGGAAAAAGGGAAGAAAGAACATGAAGACGAATTCTCGGGCAGAATCTAACAACCATTCGCGTCGGACTCCACTGCCGGCTGATCAGATAAGACCGCCGATAGTGTTGTCTCAAACTTCTCCTCGCCCCGTCGGCGATCGGCTGGCGGCCATGATCCGAGTGTCGGGAGGCGAAGTAGCGACTGGAAGGTACCGGATCATGCTCTACCGATTCCTGACCGATGTCATCCCGGCTGTGCATTCGTGCGTCTGGACTTGGTCTCGTCTGGCGGCGGCTTCGGGGGAATTCAAGCTGGTAGACCCACCGAACCGAAGTATAGAGGAACGTGCCCGCGAGCGACTCGCCCGGTTGGCCGACTCTGTCTACGCCGGGCCGCTGAGTCGCCCGGTTGGTCTGACCAGTTTACTGCCTGAGTTGTTCACCACGCTGTTCCGCGATGGCCTGTACGGCGGATTTGTAATCCTCGCCTCCGATGGCGCCGGAGTCGAACAGTTTGTGCCGGTCGATCCGATCAATATCCGCTTTGAATCGGCCGCCGGTACACCGGGATTGTACCTCGAATTGGAATCCCAGCGGCTCGACCTTCAAAGGCCGGATTTCTATTACCTGCCACACGGGGCTTCGGTAGACCGGCCGTTCGGGCAGTCGATTTTGCAGGCGGTTCCCTTTGTCGCCTATATCGAGCAACAGCTGATCGACGATATGCGGCGATCCAGCCACAATTCGGGATTTCATCGCCTGCACGTCAAGATTACGCCTCCGGAACGGGTGGCGGGGGAATCCGATACTGGCTACACCACCCGGGTCAACGCCTATTTTGACGCGACCGTTGACATGATCAAGTCGTGCGAAGTGGATGATAACCCGGTCACCTGGAACAATGTTGAAATCGATTGTATCGGTCCCGACAAATCGCGCGATGTCACCAACAGTTGGTTTATGTCGCATCGGGCCATGATCGAAGAAATCTGCGCCGCCACTGATCTGGCGCCATATCTCCTGGGGTACTCGTACGGCGCAACTACAACGTGGTCAGGGTTCAAGTTTGACATAGTCATGCGACAAGTGCGCTTGGTGCAGGCGCAGGCGTCCCGCTTCCTCGAATGGCTGGCGAATCTCGATCTGGCGCTGGCTGGATTGGACGTTCGCTGTCGGTACGAATTCGACAACACCTTTGCCTATCAGGTGAAAGACGATGTTGCCATCCAGACCAGTCGGATCGACAACATGCTGAAACTTTATCAGGCCGGTCTGATCGATGAAACCGCGGCCCGACAGAAGGCATGGGAAATCCTCTAACCGCCCTCGTGCCGCCCGATGACTGGCGGCGGGGGCTTTTAGATCCGGCGCATTTCGCCAAGCGCGTGCTTGGGGTTGAGCTCCACGAAGGTCAAAAGACCTGGCTGGGCAACTCCTGGCGACGGGAAAATCTGCTGGTGACCGGCAATCGATGGGGGAAATCGTTCGTCTCGGCGGTCAAGCTGATTCATCATGCCGTGTATCGCCTGCGGTCGACGAAATATGATCACTGTCACCACTATCGCGCCGTGGTTGCCTCGATCACGCAGGACCAGGCGAATCTGGTATTTAACCAGATGATGCGGCTGGTGCGCCGGGCGCCGGTGATCGAGGCGCTGGTGGAAGAGTCGGTGCGTACCCCGTTCCCCCGGATCTGCTTTGGCAATGGCGCTTCAATCGAGGCCCGGTCGACTCAAAACCGTGGGGAATATCTGCTTGGCAACGATTACGATCTGTTCATCTTCGATGAAGTCGCTTTCGAATCCGACCCCGAATATGTGGTCGAGGAAGTCATACTGATGCGTTTGGCCGACCGCGACGGTCGGCTTGATCTGGTGTCGACCCCGAACGGCAAAAACTGGTTTTACCGCCGTGCCTGCGAGATCAACGAAAAGAAACGACAAGGGTACTTTCTATCGGGCGACAGCCGCCAGAATACGTTCATTTCACGCTCCTTTCTTGATGAACGGGTCCGATACTTTTCGGAATCCCGGGTGCAACAGAATATCATGGGGCAGTTCGTTGACTCCGGCGGTGAGATTCTCAAGGGAGCATACATTGATGCCGCACTGGCTTGCTTTGAGTCGTCCCAAACACCCCCAGCCCCGGATGCTCTTCCAGTCTATGTCACCGGCTGGGACCTTGCCCGCAAGCGAACCGCCACCGTTGGCATAACGATTGAGCTATACCACGGCCACGCCCGGGTGGTGGCGTTGGAACGATTCCGGATGTTTGATTGGGTGACCGTGGTCGAGCAGATCAAAGCGCGTCAGCGCCGATATCCGGGTCGACTGGTTGTCGATGCCACCGGTCTGGGCGACGTCGTGGCCGAACAGTTAGTCGAGTTTTGTCCCCAGACCGTGATCTTCACGGCGGCGGTGAAAGCCGAATTACTCACGAATGTCGAGCTCGCGCATGCCCGAGGCGAAATCGCCTACGAGCGCCATGAATTGCCCGATGGTCCCGGACGAATCTGGGCATTTGAAGACGAACTTCGTTAGGCCCGGTG
>JBGOTX010000088.1:0-6991 GCA_041476705.1 Candidatus Zixiibacteriota bacterium | reverse complement strand
TACTGACCTGGCGCTTGCGCCGGCGGCCGAGGGTGCCAACGGCAACATGGCGAAAGGTTCCCGTCCGACCACGGAACAATCTTGCGTTCTGCAGGCGGTAACGATCCAAACCAACAACGACGACCTCGGATCGCGATTACGTATTGGCTCTTCCTCCGAAATTGCCACGCTCACTGTCAATTCCGATCTGCGGGGGCATCGCGGCGACAAGGCCTCGCTCGCCGGGGCGGCGCCTCAGGTGGCCCGTACGCATACGCTGGTCGGAGCCATTCCGTCCGGCACGATGTAATCGCCTTCCGTCCCCTGCGCGTCCGATCGGACGCACCTATTCCTGAACAACGTCGGAAACTTTTCATATTGAAAGGACACAATATGTCCAGCCAAAAGTGGCGTATTGGATTAACCATCGCTCTCACCCTCGTCGCGTGCTTTGCCTTCTGGCACACCTTCCGGTTCTGGACGATGAGCGATGTCGAAAAAACCAACATGCAGACGAACACGCCGGGAGAATACCTGGCGCTTCAGCAAAAGGCGATTCGTCTCGGACTCGATCTCCAGGGCGGAATTCACGTCGTGCTTCGCGTGAAAATGGAACAGCTCAACGCGGACGAACGCAAGGAGGCGGTCGATCGGGCGATGTCGATCATCCGCAACCGTATCGATGGTCTCGGCGTCGCCGAACCGATCATTCTCAAGCAGGGGGACGACCGGATTGTGGTCGATCTGCCGGGGTACACCGACGCCAATCGAGCCGAGGAACTGATCGGTCAGACGGCCATCCTCGAATTCAAACTGCTCGAGAATTACGACAACTCCAGCTTGGTGATGAATCGGCTCGACTCGGCTATCCATGCTATCGAGTTAGCGAAGAAAGGCAAGACGCCGTCCGCAACCAAACCGGCCGAGAAGCCCAAAGAAACGGCCAAGACTCCGGCTGATACGTCGAAAAAACCCGAAGACCTGCTGGCCAAATTGACCAGCGACACGGCACAAAAATCAGCGGCTGTCACCGACACGGCGAACGCCTCCGACGAAGAGGACCTCGCGGCTGAAGAAAAGCCGTTGACAGTGCGGCTTGATGTCGTGCTTAGCCGAAACGGCGTGAACTGGCCCGGCTGGTCGGTGAACAAGAAAGAAAAGCCGACCATCGAACGATGGCTGGCGCTTCCGGAAATTCAGCGGTTGATTCCGCCGGATCTGCAACTAGCCTGGTCGACCCGCTCGGCCTTGCGCCAGGGGGCCGAGACGTACGAGATATACATGCTCAAGCGCAAAGTTGAGATGAAAGGAAATGCTCTCGAAACAGTGGCGCTTAGCCGCGCCAATTACGGTGAATATGCGGTCGACTTCCAGCTCTCCGGCAATAACGCCACCAAGTTTGCCCAGGTCACCGGCTCCAATATCGATCGCCCGCTCGCGATCGTCCTCGACGACAAGGTCGAATCAGCGGCCTTTATCAACTCCAAGATTCGTAATCGCGGCCAGATCACCATGGGATCGGGGGCGCAAATCGAAGACGCCCGCAACCTTGAAATCGTGCTCAAGGCCGGATCGCTCCCCGCGCCCGTGGAAATTATCGAGAAGAACGTGGTCGGAGCGACTCTTGGCGCCGATTCCATTAACAAGGGTCTCATGTCGTCGATTGTCGGACTGCTCGCCGTACTGCTGTATATCGGCATCTATTACCGGCTGTCCGGCGTGATTGCCGATATCGGTCTGCTGTTCAACATGTTTTTCCTGCTGGCCATTCTGGCCGGGGTGAGCGCCACGCTGACCATGCCCGGAATCGCCGGAATCATTCTGACGATTGGTATCTCGGTCGACTCGAACATCCTGATTTTCGAGCGCATTCGTGAAGAGTTGCGCACCGGCAAAACCGTTCGAGCGGCTATCGACGCCGGCTACACCCGCGCCTTCACGACCATTCTGGACTCGCACGTGACCACACTGATTACGGCGGCCGTGCTGTTTTATGTCGGTTCGGGACCGGTACGCGGATTTGCGGTCACCCTGTTCTGGGGCGTGGCCCTGTCATTGTTCACCGCCTACGTGATCACCAAGGTGATTTTCGATTTCCGCAAAGGGTATAAGACCCTGAGCATATAAGCGAGGAAAACATGTATAATATCATAGGCAAAACCAACGTAGACTTCATAGGAAAGCGCAAGTACGCTTTCGTTCTGTCGGGGATACTGATTGTCCTGGGTATCCTCGCGTTCGTGATGGTCATGACCGGAAGCGCCAACATGGGGATCGATTTCGCCGGCGGCGTGATGGTGCAGGGACATTTTGAGAAACCGGTCGGAATCGATCAACTCCGCGCGGCGCTCAGCACGCAATTCACCGATGCGGTGATCAACGAGGTAAAGGATTTCGCCCAACCGAACGCCTATATCATCAAGACCAAGAGTCCGGCCGACGAAACCGAGGCGAGAAATCGTCTGGCGATGATCAACAGCGCGATCGCCGAGCACTTTCCCGGCAACGCTTTCACCCGCCTCTCCGAGCATGTGATCGGTCCGGCGGTGGGCGAGAGTCTTCGCAAGGACGCCATCTATGCGGTCGTCATTTCACTCATCGGCATTCTCATCTACATCGCCGTGCGATTTGATTTTCGCGCCGGCGTGGCCGCAACTATCGCCACCTTCCACGACGTGCTGGCGGTGATGGGAATCTTCTGGGTGCTCGGTCTCGAGTTCGATCTGTTGTTCGTGACGGCTCTTCTGACGCTGGCCGGATATTCACTGACCGACACCGTCGTGGTGTATGACCGGATTCGCGAAAACCTGAGAAAATACCGGTCGCGCGCCGAGTTTGTGCCGTCGGTCAATTTGTCGATCAACGAGGTGCTGTCGCGCACGCTCAACACCTCTATGACCGTGTTGGTCGTGGTGGTGATTCTGTTTCTGTTCGGCGGCGAAGTGCTCCACAACTTTGCGCTGGCGATGATCATCGGTGTGCTGGTCGGAACCTATTCATCATGGTTCGTGGCCAGCCCGATTATTGTGGAGTGGGAATCCCGCTCCCCAAAGCGGTTTAAGTAGGGCGATTGGATTAGATCGTGAGGTCAGGTGCCCCCACCTGACCTCACTGCTATAAGGGTTATCCGCTTGCGGCTTGACCTTTTCGTTTTCTTACTTATGGAACCATTCTATCCATTTACAGTTTAATCAGATTGAATCCCGTACGGTCGGGTTACTTTGGCGGACCGAGGACAAACAATGTATCGCTCGAATCATGTCATCGCGGCTCTAGTTGTTACCCTTTCATTCATCGCAATAATATCCCCCGGCGCCAGCGCCAAGGCCGTTCCCGGAACGATCGGCGTTATCGATTCGGTCCTGTCCGATACGACCAAACTAAAAGGGAAAGTTGTGTATGTCGATTTCTGGGCTTCTTGGTGCGTTCCCTGTCAGAAATCATTTCCCTGGATGAAAGAACTGGAAGATCGGTACCACCGCAGGGGATTGGAGATTGTGGCCGTAAATCTCGATCCGACCACCGCCCCGGCGAAGGCGTTTCTGGACAGGTTCGGCTCGCCACTCGATATCCTCTCGGACACCGCCCGCTCCTGGCAAAAACTCCGCAACGGCGTCGTTTTCGATTCCACCGGAGTCGTGGCCGATCGGTACGGGCTTAAGGCGATGCCGTCGACTTTCGTCTATGGCCGCGACGGTTCTCTCAGAAAGACGCATCAGGGATTCGAACCGAAAGACACCCTCTTTCTCGATTCTGTCGTCAACTCATTGATCGGCGAGGACAAATCCAAATGAAACAATTGTGGCGCGGTCTGGTGGCGATCGCATTTCTGGCGATGCTGACTATACTTGGCGGCTGTGGTGTAGTGGGAGTCAAGGCGTGGCAACGAGATATCCTGGCCCGACCGGAGATGCAGTTTGACAATCACCTTAACAACCGTAGCATCGATGATCACGTGTACTTCAGCAAAGAGGCCGCCAGCGGTGGCCGTGGGTTCGGCGGCGGTGGTTGTGGATGCAATTAGCAAAGCCCCGATCTATTCGAACCGGCTTAGCCGCAGTCACGGCCGCCCTTCTCGGACCGGGTGTTTCGGGCGCAACCGGCGAAGGCCAATCTGAAACCTCGGTTCTCATCTATTCGGAATCGCAACGAGTGACCGCTGTCGAAGCGGTGTATGATCTTAACCGGCATCTCAAAGGGCCGTACTCGATTGGATTGACTCTCACCTACGACGGTCTCACCGGAGCCACCCCGACCGGCGGCGCTCCTTCGAAAATACCGCAGACAATTACCCGGCCTTCCGGCGGAACGAGCACGCTGGTTCCTGCTGGTCAGGTTCCGCTTGACAATACCTTCAAGGACAATCGCTTTGCCATCGACGCCGGAATTACCCGTCAGGTCGGACGGCTGGCCACTCTGTCATTCGGCGGTCATGCTTCGGCGGAACGCGATTACTCGTCGCTCGGCGTGAACGGTGGAATCACGCGCGACTTCTTTCGGAAAAATACAACGCTCGGTATTGCCGGTTCCTGGTTTCATGATGTCACTTCACCAAAGGGCGGGGCGCCCATTCCATTCGCGTCAGTTCCAACTGATACTGTCTCCACGGGAGAGCGGCGCGAGCATCATCCGGGAAAGCCGAAAAATATCAACGACCTGGTGGTCAGTCTCAGTCAGGTGATTGACCGCAAGACAATCTTTCGCGTGAACTACTCCTACGATCGGGCCACCGGATATCTGAATGATCCATACAAAGTCCTGAGCGTGGTCCAAGGACTCACCGAACCGGATCCGGGCGAGCCGCTTTTCAATGTATACGAGAATCGTCCCGACAACCGAACCAAGAGAGCGGTTTTTGGCGAGGTGCGGCGGTCTCTCGGGAGGAATTCCGTTGATCTGTCGTACCGATATTTCTGGGACACCTGGGGAATCCGCTCACATACTATCGACCTGTATTACAACTTTCATGTTGGCGACAGCAGCAGTCTGGAGCCACATCTTCGCTTCTACCGCCAGTCGCGGGCCGATTTCTATCACCCCTTTCTGGTCGACAGCGTGCCGGTGCCCCAGTTTGCTTCGGCCGATGCCCGTTTGACCAAGCTGAACGCTTTTACGATCGGACTGCGGTACGTTTTTTCCATCGAGGCGGGGTCCAGATTGAGTCTCAGCGCCGAATACTATTCTCAGCGAGGGGACCGGAGTCCGCCGGAGACCTTTGGCACTCAGAGCGGATACAACTTGTTTCCGGGACTCGACGCTTTCCTGTTGCGGGCGAGTATTATCCATGATCTCTGAGGAAAGCCGACCATTCACCGTCAGGCATGCGGATTCTCACTGGGTCATCACCTATACCGCTATGGCCTCCCCATGCCAGATATTGATTCGTTGCGAAAAAGCGAGTGAGGCCGAAGAACTGGCCTTGCTCGCTTTTTCCGAGACATCCCGGATCGAACAAAAGTTCAGCCGCTACCGAAACGACAGCGTCGTCTCGCAGATCAATCAGGGAGGCGGACGGGTGGTCCCGATCGACGATGAAACATATCAACTCCTCCGTTTCGCCGGAGAGTGTTTCGTCCTGAGCGACCGACTGTTCGATATCACGTCGGGAATCCTGCGCAAGGCCTGGACATTCGACGGCCGCGAAGTCACGCCGGACCTTCAGCTGATCGAGTCGCTTCGCAGATTGGTAGGGTGGCAGAAAGTCAAACTCAGCGCGGAAAGTATTACTCTCAGACCGGGGATGGAAATCGATCTGGGCGGAGTTGCCAAAGAGTACGCCGTGGATAAAACGGCGCAGATGCTTTTTGAATCTTCGCACTTTCCTCTGATGGTCAACTTCGGCGGTGACCTCCGCGCAATCAGCCCGCTGTCCATTCGCCGACCGTGGGACATCGGTATCGAATCCCCCGACCGCGCCAGTCGTCCAGTGGGATTGATCGAATTAGTCCATGGTGCGGTCGCCACGAGCGGGGTGTCGTATCGGCACTGTTTTGTTAAGGGGAAACGTCTCGGACATATTCTCAATCCGCTGACCGGCTGGCCGGTCGAGAACGCGCCGCAGAGCGTAACTGTTTTGGCCGACTCGTGCTCCGAAGCCGGCCTGCTTTCGACGACCGCAATGCTACAGGGCGAGGGCGCCGAGAGTTTTCTGACAGCTCAGGGTGTAACCTATCATTGTATTCGATGAGAGGGCAAGTCATCATACGCTTCTCAGCCCGCTGGCGGCTTGATTCCGTCGTTGTTTGTTGGATCGGTCAGGCTGAGCCGATCCCTTACTGACCGCACCCAGAATCCCCCCAAACTTCGTTCTGAACGGTGGATAAAGTCTGATCAGGGCTAATGGCAAACGCTAAGATCAATCAGCACATTGAGTTGACATGGCGTGCGGATTGTGATCTGAAGTTCTGGCGTTGGGAGCAGGGAAACGACCATGTCGACACAGACTACGGAGTCAGCACTTTTCTTTCGATGAACCGAGTCGTCACCAGAGCGACACTCGAAAAAGAAGAATTCTGCATCGAAAGGGTTATCAACAATCCGGAAGAGGCCGACATGGACCGTATAGGTCCGCGCAGTCGAAGATGTAATCAGATTCTTTGGCTGTGGACCGAACATTTTGTTTCACCATAGGAGCCCATTATGTCAGTATCGGGCATTTCGTCGGGCAACGCCACTATGCCGCATCACAGCAACATCATCCGGCAGGACTGGCAAGCGCTGGAGAAAGCGCTGAAAACGGGAGATTTAGCTGGGGCGCAAAATGCGTTCGCCACCTTACAGAGTGATGCACAAAAAGTCCGAAAGGGGTACTCTGGTCAACAGGTAGCTCAGACCGGGCAGATGGATTTGATTGAACAGGCTATGCAGACCATCGGGAAAGCACTCGCCGCGGGAGACATCTCGGGAGCCCAGAAGGCATTCGCTGATTTCAAACAGCAGATGCAAAATCTCCGCCAGGCCAAAACCAGCAACTTGGCATCCGCCGGCCAGCGTTACAATGACAACGATCAGG
>JBGOTX010000087.1:0-7014 GCA_041476705.1 Candidatus Zixiibacteriota bacterium | reverse complement strand
TTGTTTGCGCCAGATGCTTATTCAACAGAAAGGGCCGAAACCGTATTGGTTTCGGCCCTCTGATCAATCCATGTAAAACCGATTATTTCTTTCCCGTTGCCTCATGCGCCGTGTGCTGGCCGGCTTTCACGGCCGCCTTGATCCAGAACTTGGACGGTTCCTTGCCCGTCGCGGTCAACGTGCCGTTGGCCGTGAGCGTGTCGCCGGTGATGGTCCCTTCCCACACCAGCGTCCCCATCTTGGGGTCGATTTGTTCGGATTTGAACGACGCTACGCCTTCCTTGGCTTCGCCGGAGTACGGGGCGGGCTTGAATCCCTGCGAAACGCAGTAGGACGAAGTGAACATCCCATTTCTGAAAGCAACTTCTTCCTTGCTCCCTTCGGTTTTTCCAGCCACGCCGCACTGTCCGGCAAAGCGCTTGCCGTCAAGCGGTCCGGACATTTTCGCGGTGGTATGTCCCGATGTCTTGTGCGCGCCGGCCTTATGCTCCTGGGCCATAGTTACGGTCGGCGTCAAGCTCCAGGCGGCGACGCATACGACCGCCAGAACGGCGATAGCTACACGAGTTCCAACATGCTTGCGATTCATTTCTCTTTCTCCTTCAGTGAATGTGAGGTTTACCTATTATTAAAAGTGCGATCTGTCTGGCGCTAAAATGCTCACCCGGAATACTGTTTCGTTCTCGCTATTCTCACCTCCAGAACCAGGGTGCAATCCGTGGCATTGTTGATTTCCATGTTCAAGGCGTTATACCGGGTACCCGGTTGGTGGTTTCATAAATATTGGACCCTTCATGGCTATGATTTTTTTCGAGTGGGACTGGGGCAAAACTTTCCGTCTGATACAGCCGACAAACTGCCAATTCGGTCAGATTTTGAGCTATGGCAGATGAACGGAATTTCGTGGGGAGCTATTGTTTATGATGTAAGCCGTTGACGTGCAAATGATTACTGTAATTCAACGTTCCGATACAGCACAGCGACGCATGTCAATGTCCATCTGCCAATTTGGCGTATTAGTCAGGTTGCCGCTTGACTGGGCGGGAAAGTAGCGATATCGTGTGCCATGCCCCTTTCATCTCAGGACGTTCTTGAGTTCATCAAGACCCGCAGTGATCGCCCCCTTAAGATCAAAGAGCTGGCGCGGGCGCTGGAAGTGTCCGACGAGGATTATCCCGAACTTCGCCGCGCGGTCAAACAGATGATGGCCTCGGGTGATCTGGTACTGCTCAAGCGCAACCGGATCGGCGTCGCCGAGAAGATGAATCTGGTGGTGGGAAAGATTTCTATCGCGCGCACCGGCACCGGATTCGTGAGTCGCGAGGGACAGCCGGAAGATATCGTAATTTCGTCATCGGAACTGCACACTTCGCTCGACGGCGACGAAGTCGTGGTGCGGCTGACTGGAATCCGCGAAGGTCGTCAGCACGGCACGGTCATCCGGGTTGCGAAACGGGTCGCGCGGAATATTGTCGGTGTGTTTCGCGTCAGCCGGGCTTGGCAATTCGTGGCGCCGGACAATCCCAAGATTCACCGTGATATCTATATCGCTCCGGATGAAACGCTCGACGCAAAAGACGGCGAAAAGGTGGTGGCGGTGCTGACGGTCTGGGATGATCCGTATCGGAATCCCGAAGGGAAAATTATCGAGCGACTGGGCCTGCCGAATGCTCCGGGCGTGGACATGCTGGCGGTGAGCCGGGCGTTCAATTTTGTCGGTACTTTTCCGGCGGAAGTCTTGAGCGAAGCCGAGCAGGTGGCGGCGCGGCTCGAGGACAGCGAGGCCCACGGCCATCGGCTCGATCTGACGCACGATTGCATATACACGATCGACCCGGTGGACGCCAAGGATCACGATGATGCCGTTTCGGTCGAAAAGCATTCGGCCGGATATCGGCTGGGAGTGCATATCGCCGATGTGTCATTCTATGTGGACGAGGGAGGCGCGCTCGATTCGGAAGCGCTGGCCCGAGGAAATTCGGTCTATCTGCCCGGCACGGTCATTCCCATGTTGCCCGAAGTGCTGTCAAGCGACACCTGTTCGCTTCGTCCGCACCGTCCTCGGCTGACGCATTCGGTGTTTATCGATTTTGATCGCGCGGGCAAGGCGCTGACATGGGAGATCAAGGACACAATAATCTCGTCGAAAGCGAAACTTTCCTACCAGCAGGTGCAGTCGTTTTTTGACGGTGAGTCAATCAGCGCCATTCCGAAAGGAGTGGGGGACAATTTGGTGGTGGCGCGCGAGCTGGCGCAGATTTTATCCAATCGTCGGTTCGCGGAGGGCTCGCTCGATTTCGACCTGCCCGAGGCGGCGATCACGCTCAATGAACAGGGGGAGGTTATAGAACTCGGAAGCCGGGTGCGGCTGGAGTCGCACCGTCTGGTGGAAGAATTCATGCTGGCGGCCAATCGGGCGGTGGCGCTCGAAGTGTTTCGATTGGGCCAGCCGTTTTTGTATCGCGTGCACGATCGTCCCGATCACGAAAAAGTACAAGCGTTTTCATATCTGATGGGGCGGCTGGGGCACAAGTTCCCGGTCTCACCGAATTTGAAGCCGATACATTTCGCGCGCTTTCTGAAGAGTATCGAACACCTGCCCGAAGCGGATTTCATCAACGAGCTCATGTTGCGCTCGATGCGGAAAGCGGTGTATCAGCGCGACAATATCGGGCATTTTGGTCTGGCCTACTCGCACTACACTCATTTTACGTCGCCGATTCGCCGGTATCCCGACCTGCTGGTGCATCGCCTTCTGAGAAAACTGAAAGGGAAACGGTATCCGCACGCCTTTGCGAAACGGGCGGCCGATTTGATCGATGCGGTCGGCCAGCATTGTTCGGAGACCGAGCGCACGGCCGAAGCCGCCGAACGAATGGCGGTGAAGATCAAGCAGGTGGCCTTCATGGCCAAACATGTGGGCGAGGAATACGACGGCGTGGTGTCGGGGGTCACTCCCCATGGATTCTTTGTCCGGCTCCTGAAGCTGGGGGCCGAGGGGATGGTGCGGGTATCGACGATTGATGATGACTATTATATTTACGACGAAAAGCATTACGAAATTTCCGGCCGTCGAAAGCATCGCACTTTCAGATTGGGCGACACGATTCGGGTGGGGGTGCTCAAAGTTGACACGGTGAAGACGGAAGTTGATTTGTACCTGGCTGATGCGGCTACGGCGACCGGTGCGGTCAGACGGCCTTCTCGCGCTCCTTCCGCGCCACACGTCAAAGGGAAACGCCCTACACCGTCGACCGGACCGCGCAAACGAGGGCGGCGCCCATGATCGCGGCTAAGGATCACACCGGTGGGCCGATTTTGCCCGGCGCCATTTCCCGGGTTGCCATTTTCAGTCACCCCAAGGATGAGCCGCGCGACGCGATAGCGTGGGACAAATTCGGGACGGTGGTCACCGGATTGTCCGATCTGTACCGGGTGGTGCGCGAGAACCGGATCGACCTCATTCTTGTCGATGAGCGCCGTCAGGAAATGAACGGCAATATCGCGATCAAGCTTCGGCGTACCAGCGGCCTTACGGAAATCTGGGCGATAACCGACGGTGAATCAGCGGTCACTCCGCGCGACTACCTCGACGGGTATCTGTCGCGGGATTTGGGACAGGACGGGATTGGCAAGAAGCTCAAACAGATTCTGGCCGACAAGGAACTGCTCAAACGATACGGAATGGTGGCGCGGTCGGCCCCGATGAAGGCGATTGCCCGGACGATAGATCGAATCGCTCCGACCGACGTTTCGGTGCTGGTGGTGGGGCCGTCCGGGTCGGGGAAGGAACTAGTGGCGCGGGCTTTGCACCAGGATTCGCCGCGCCGCGATCAGCCGTTTGTGGCGATCAACTGCGGCGCCATTGCCGAGGGAGTGCTGGAATCGGAATTGTTCGGACACGAGAAGGGAGCGTTTACCGGCGCCGTGTCCCGTCGTGAAGGTCTCTTTGCCAAAGCCGACAATGGCACGATGTTTCTAGATGAAATCGGCGAGACCAAACCCGACGTGCAAGTGAAGCTGTTGCGGTTTCTCGAAGACGGCACGTATTATCCGGTCGGATCATCAACAGCTCGCCGGGCCAATGTGCGGGTGGTGGCGGCCACCAACCGCGATCTGGTAGAGGCGATTGCCGACCGGCAGTTTCGCGAAGACTTGTATTTCCGGCTGAGTGTGGTCAAAATTGTTCTGCCGCCGCTGTTGGACCGCAAGGGGGATATCCAGCCGCTGTTGCAGTTTTTCGCTGGTGATCAGTCGGAACTTGAATATTCCGACTCCGCGCTCGATCTTCTGCGCCGGTATGACTGGCCGGGGAATGTGCGGCAGTTGAAGAATTTCGCGACCCGCATGGCCGCGCTCAAGCCAAAAGGACTGATCGGCGTGGAGGATATTGAGGCCTTCATCACCGAACAGCATGTGTCCGGGGCCACGACCTTGCCGGTGTCGACGGGACGGGGGGTCGAAGAAGCGGGCCAGGAACTGATCTACCGCGCGATTTTGTCGCTGGGGAACGAGGTCCGTCTGTTGCGCGATTTGATCACTTCGCATCTGCCGAGCGAGGCCGAGGGTGGGGATATCACCGCCGCGGCGGCCGCAAGGAGTGCGACGACTATGGATGAAATGGAAAGGGTGCTTATAGAAAAGGTCCTTGCCGAGACCAAAGGAAACCGCAAGGAAGCCGCAAGGCGGCTGGGGATTGGTGAACGCACGTTATATCGAAAACTCGGAAAGTACAAACTGCAGTAAGCTCATTGTACTCGCAGGGCTACTTGTGCTGTTATGTGTCGGCCTCGGCTCGACGCAGGACGTATCGACCGAAGTACTGCCATCGGAAGACGAACTGCTCGATGCGTTGGTAAACGGCGAGATCGATTACGAACTGTATCAAACGCTCAGCGAATTATTGGTGAACGGCGTGGACTCTTCACAGAGGTATTTGCTGGAATTTATCCCAGGTATCTGGTCGAGTCGTCGGCGCGCCACCCAGACGGCGCTGGAGTCTGAACAGGTGCGGGGGTTTGTGGAGGGAGTATCGCAATCGGACCGATCTCATGGGCAGGTTGCATATCGGTATGGACAGGAACTTGAAGAGAACGGCCGGTCGCGGTATCGGGTGGTAAGCAGATATGTGATTAGCCCTCAGGTGATCGCCAATCTGTCGCTGGCGAGAGAGTTTTCCGGGCGTGAGCGGGTGTTGAATCGGGCGCTGGTTTATCGTGCCGAGTCCACGCAAGTTGTGCGTCGGATCACGGTCGGGAGTTTTCGCGAGCGTTTCGGACTGGGAACAGTGATCGGCTACAGGGGAAAACTACTGCAGTATTCTGACCTGCTCGACGGTGAGTCGTGGGCATTTCCGGACTGGGGTGGGTTTAACGGAGTTGAAATCGAAGCTGTTCGCGGCCGAATGTCGACCACTGTCCTCGGCTCGTTCAACAGCGATACGCTTCACACCCTTGCAACTTTAGGCGCACAGGCGAAGGTTGGGGGCGGACCGTACGCGCCGACATTCATCGCGGCGGTGAACACCCTCAGTAATCGTGCGAACGGCCGACGGGTTTCGGTATTTCAAGGGGCAATCAACCTGACGGAGGAAAGCACGGATCGGCGGGTCGCCCTCGAAGTGTTTAGTCAGGTCGGCGAAAGGAAAGCGGCCGGAGCGATGGTTGAATGCGAACGCGATTTTCAATCCGCGGGTTTTCTGGTCAGCGGCTGGATGTACGGACGCGGATTTATGGATTTGTCATCGGGGAGTCGGGCCGCGAGTTTGTCAGTGACTCAGGAAGTTGATGAGGTCGAATTCACTTTTTCTGAAAAAAGGGCCGGGCAACACGGCGTGCTGGTGAAATCCGATCTGGCCGCCAATGCCGGTACGACCGTGCTCGGGGAATTTCTCTGGGCGGCCCGCGGGAGCGATACAATGACGGCGCAGGGATTGATTGGAGTTGGACGAAATATCGGTCACGATCACGCCATTCGCATTGATTACCAGTACAAGACCACCGAACGGCTGGGCGCGGGGGACAACACCCGTCGCCGGGGACGAGTTGAATGGAACTGGCAAACCGGACGATTGCGGGTGCGGTCATCGGTAAGTTTCACCAATGAAACCACGCACGGCGAATACTGGTCGTGGCTGGTGAATCTGACCAGAACAATGAATCGCGACGAGCGGTGGCAGGTCTGGTCAAATTGGCGGCGGCTGACCCATGCCCGCGTTGATTACTGGTATGGATTTGTGTCGATCAGGCAACCGATATTCGATCGGATCAGCGCCGGGGTGAAGCTCGCCCACACTTTTGACCGCACTGCCACCCCGAGGCACTCGGCGTCGTTTACGCTGGAACTGGCGGCGCAATTATGAAACGACTACTGCTTCTCATGGCGGTGACGTGCGCTGCATTCTGGCTGCCGATCGGTGTGCAAGCACGTTTGGTGGTGAATGAAGTTCTCTCAAACGAGCCGGGACCAAATACCGGTTTGGAATGGTTTGAGTTGTACAACAACAGCGATCTTCAGGCAGACCTGAACCTGTACCAGTTTACCGCCGGGGGAAGTACCTTTGCGATCAACATGGTTATGCCCGCCCACGGGTTTCTGGTCGTCTGCCGGAAACTGGTCGGCACGCCGGTCAACCCCGGCTTCGAAACTTACTGGGGAAATAACTCAACGGTCTGGGGTGATGCGCCGAATGAAAATTATCCGGTCATCGAGGCATCGTTCTCTCTGGCGAATGCCGGAGGTTCGGTGGTGGTGTCGTTGATCGGCACGGTGGAATCATCGATTGCCTGGACAAATTCGGGAGCCGACGGCGTGTCATGGGAGCGGGAACGACCGGGTTCGGATGTTATCAAGCAATCCATAAGTCCGTATGGCTCTACCCCCGGTGGGACTAATTCATGGACGCCGCTCGCGTTTGATTTGTCGCTGGATAGCGTGGTGGTCGAACCGGTGGCCGGTTCCGCGCGGTTGACTTTCATCATCACCAGTCGAAGTTTGAACCGGTATATAGGTGGC
>JBGOTX010000086.1:0-7026 GCA_041476705.1 Candidatus Zixiibacteriota bacterium | reverse complement strand
TCCACCCGCAAAGAGAGGGGAACCTCTATCGCATACGGCAACCCGTTTGTCAGTTTGCGAGGGATGCCGATTTTGTGGCTCGTGGGAAAAGCCAGAGTGATCCGGTGCATGCTTGGAAGTCCGGGCCGGCTCGCCACAGGTTCGGCGAGACAGCCAGTGCCCGTCGACAAAATGGCCGAGCACAAGATCATCAGCTTCCACACGAATTGGATCTGAGCCGGAGGTCGTCGTCGAATTGCCGCCGAATTGATTGCTCGGTTCATAGTTTCAAGCTATACTGCATGATAGGTTATAGCAAAGTTTTTTCCCGGTGGTTGCACAACGCTCGTCATCTCTCAGCCGCAATATTGTCTCGCTCTGGTTCGCCTATGGTGTCCGGCTGGCCATGGCGCTGGTGTTCGTCCCGTATATCGCGAATGCGCTGGGGGCTTCGCGATACGGTATCTGGGGGGTGTTGTTTCAGATCATCAATTATCTGGCGCTTCTGGATTTCGGCTTTGAAAAAGCGGTCGTTAATTTTGTCGCGACCTTTCTGGGACGGAAAGATTTCGACCGCGTCAATCGGGTGATCGCCGCGTCCACGCGGCTGTATTTCTGGTTTGGCGCCGCGGCCGTCGCCGCCGCCGCTCTCTGTTCCTGGTTTCTACTCCCCCACCTTAGGGCCGAAAACCTTCAGGACCTGCGCGAAGGACAGATCGCGTTGGTCATCATCGGCATATTCGCCGGTGTACGATTTTGGTTCACCCCGGTGACGGCGGCGCTGGGCGGCTTCCAGAGGTACGATATTCTCACCGTCCTTCAGGTGGCCGAGGACGTCCTCCGAACCGTGTTGATGATTGGCTTGCTCAGCCGGGGATTCGGCCTGATTGCGCTGGCCCTGACCGTGTCGGGGGTGGGGCTGGTTCGTTTCGCCGTTTCGGCCTGGTGGCTGAAGCGGGCTTTCCCCCAGTGGCGCGCCGGAATAACGCCGGATGCCGGTCTCACCCGCGACTTGTTTTCATATTCCCGCATCACCTTTGGAATCACGGTCGCCTGGCTGGTCATTTTCAATACCGACTCCATCCTGCTCGGCTTTTTTGCCTCAACGGCGGCCGCCGGCATCTACGCCCCGGCCACGCAACTCGCCCTGTACATGAGACATCTGGTCAACGCTATGGGTACGCCGCTCACGGCCGCCGTATCACATGCCCAGGGCGCGTCGGAGTTGGAACGCGCCCGATCGCAATATCTAAGGTTGTTTGCGTTCACGTCGTACGCCGGATTTGCGCTCATGTCGATTGTCACAATTTTCGCCCGGCCGTTCGTTCACTTGTGGCTTCCGGTTGGATTTGAGGGGACCGGACAAGCCATGATTATTCTTGCGATCGGTTCGGCCGTATTCATTCCCCACATCTTGAGCAATTCGATGCTGTTCGCCCTGAATCATCACCGGTACCTGCTGGCGACGGTGATCGCCGAAGCGCTCCTCAAACTAATTCTCGCCGCCGCTCTCGTCGGTCGATACGGCACCACCGGCATTGCGCTGGCGAACGCGATCCCGCAGATACTCTTGTATCTGACGGTCTTCCCGTTTCTGGTCGGCCGATCGATCAACCTGTCGCCGATTCACTTGTTGGGGCGGCAACTTCGTTCGGCGGCTTTCGCCAGCTTATTCACTCTGCCGGCGGCTCTGGCGGCGCGAGCCATCATCCCCGGCGACACCTGGCCGGGTCTCGTAACGGATGTTGCGATGGTGAGTTTGTTCGCCATCGCCGGTTTATGGTTCTCCCTAAGCGCGGGTGAGCGGCGGACATTGTGGTCATCGCTTGCGCAGAGATTCTGATTTCATCAAAGAAAAACCCCGCGTGGGAATCCCACACGGGGTTACAGTATTCGCTCGGCGAGCGACTACATTACATTTTGGTTTGATTCCGGAGTGATGCCGGGACAATCGAAACGCCAGACGCCGTAAATCGGCATATTCATTTTGGGCGTAGTCGGTCCGCCCGGAGCAATGCCGATTTCGCCCACAATGTCGCCGACCTCCCCCTTGCCGTTGACCGTAAATCGCCCCTTGAATCGGGCGTGACCTGAACCGCACATCATGCACATCATCGGGTCATCGTAGAACCAGGTTCCGTACAATTCACCGATTTCGGCGCCGGAGGAATCGGTGTATTTGCCTGCAAATAGATGCCTACCATCATCAGTTGTAAAAAACTTGCCGAAGACCTTGGCCAGATTCAACGGATATGGCGGCAATTGTGGCATCAGCATCAAATTGCCCGGTAACCACATCCCCTCAAATGGACCATTCATGCTGGTGGAATCGCGATGCCACACCCCCCAAATTTTACCCTGCGGACAGACCCGTCGCGGAATCTTGTGCGCCAGAACAATCACCCCGTTGTGCTCGTCAACCCGATAAACGGCATTGAATCGCTCCAGACCGGAGAGTGGGATTGCAAGCGAGAAGGGTGTCGTAACGAAAGCCAGCCGCGGCTCGGTGACATACACAATACCGCGCTTGACAGCAATCATGACCAGAAGCCCGTCGCAATCGCGAAATGTCTTCGAGGTCCACGCGATGGTGGTTGAGTCCGGTCGCGGCAGGAGACTATCCTGGCCCGGCTCGAACCGGAATACACTGCGCACGCGAATATCACCCACGCCGTTAAAATTAAGCGTTCCGGACCAGTCGGTCGGGGTTGCGGTGGAATCCATCACCGAGGAGAACTGTCCCCAGATAAAAGTGGCGGCGTACACGTCAAAACTCGTGTCGACCGAGTCCACCAGGGTTTGGAAGGCCGGCGCCGCCGCAGACGGACTCCAATCAGTGGCGCCGCTCTCGTCAAGGACGCGCTGGGCGTCGATGTTCATCTGCTCCTGCGAGGCCGGAGGTGTGCTCGGGGCGATGGGCGTTTGCTCGGAGCATCCGATGACAAGCAGTGACAGCGCCACCGTCATCAGTGCGATTACTTTTTTCATTGAAGCTTCTCCCTCAACTTAGGGTTTGGAAACACTGCAATAATGTATCAACCCTCTCGAAATTAACACGCTAAACATATTCAAAATAGAGATCAACAGTGATCAGAGCAAGTGATTTTTCGACGGATTGATGCTGATCGTGTGCCCCCCTGCCGCCTACTCAATTATGACAAACTTCCCTATCTGGGTCCGGGTGGGGGATTCGACTGTCCAGTAATACAATCCGGCGGCCGGAAGCATCGTGTTTCGGGTGATCAAATCCCATGAATCGTGCATCGCCTGCGGATCGGACGGATTGTAATCATGTTCCCACGAACGAATCAGGTCGCCATCGAGCGAGTAAATCGAAATCCGGCACTTGGGCGGGAGATTTCCGAAATTCAACCGGTGCGAGCGGTCCCGAATCTGGCTATTGTCATGGTTCTCGTACCCCTGCGCCGCATAATTGACATTGAACAGGTACGGATTCGGATAGACATACACATTCAAGTCTTTAGTTTCTACGCTGTCGGCTGAGGTCTGGGCATAGGCAATAATCCGGTTCGACAGTTTGTTCGATTCCTTCGCGGGGATGTTCCCTTTGGCGAACCCAAAGTCGAAGGCCGTCACGCTGATATACTGCGCGATGGTCGGCAAGACATTGTTGAACACGTATTCGTACTCGTAATACTTCGGCAGTGGCTCACCATGTTCGCTAGTCAGGTCATCGGGCGTCCACTGTAAAGTGTCGGTGCCGAGCCAACGGGCTTCTGGGTAGACTTTGTGCACGCCGGTCGGTGAAAACAAGCTCATATTGTAGTCGACCTGCGTGAATGAAAAGAGCGTGTCATTCCAGTGCCAGGGGTTATCTTTTGTATATAAAAGTGGCGAGAACCCGTCACCGTACAATACCCTTAGTGAATCCAGCGTAAACGGCAGGTCTTTGTTGACCCACGCGTACGTGCCGTTTGGCTGTCTGACAACCTCGGACCGGTTAAAGTTTTCGTAATCCCATGATATCAGCAATGACATACTGCTCTCGCGGTCATCAAGCCCGGCATACACCCGATACCCCTCGAAATCTTTGATCTTGGTAAATGGGTCAATGGCGTTCTCCGAGTAATACCCGTTCCACCTGATCGCCAGCTTTCCAAGTGAAGGAATCACTTTGAGCTTCGGAGAGGGTGGCGGGACATCGGCACGGAAATCAGCCACCCCGTCCCCTTCGTACCATTGCGTGTCACCGTCGCAGACCCGGAACTTGCCGAAATACCCGTCACCATCGGTGTCAATTCCCGGATTATCATACACCCATTTCGCCCAGCGGGTGTTGAGGGCAAGGTCTGAGAAATCCAGACCTGAGTAGTAGATGCTCGGGTCATCGGGGTAAAATCGATTCGCATAATCAGTCGGGCCCGCGATCACATTTTCCCCGCCGACGATGGCGATCGTGAAGCTCGCTTTCGCTCCGGGCGGCAAGTCAACCCCACCTGACGAAATCATGAACCAGTTGAATCCGCCCCTTGAGATGGCGCGGCTCAGCACTGTGGGCGGCAACCACCCCTGCGCAGAGTGATCAACGGCCGAAAACATCTGGTCATAATCAAATTCCTTGTGGGCCAAAAGATAGTACCGATTGGCATCCGTAGCGAAGAATTCCCACCCTGACCCCGAGCGTCGAAACGGCTCTTCCGAGGTGCCTCGGCGGCGCGGCTCAACCAATGTGTCGCTCAGACCGTCATTGTACTGAGAGACCCAGTTGAAATTGAAATTATGAGAGTCCGACAAGGGGCTGAGCATGCAGATACCGGCGGCCGCTGTGCAGGAGCGGTAGTCCCAGACATCACCCGCCGGGTCACCGTCATTGTCCATTCCATATGCAATTCCGATAGTGTCCAGAAAACCGCACCCTTCGGGACTCGGATAATCTTCAAGAAAGCCCGTGTAATTGTCCGGCCTGGCAGGATTCCATTCGTCGTAGTATGCGAAGTGAGTGCCGGAATTTACTCCGACGTACACTTGTCGGAATAGTTCATTACTTATGTTTTCAAGCTCGTACTCGACAAGCACAAAATCGTTGATGGGCCGAGTACTCCAAGCCATGGACCGTTGATGAACCTTGATGCCCAAGGGCACGTAAGATGCCCCCATCAAGCCTGCGCGCCTGACTGTATCTGTATACTCGGCCACCAGATCAAGATCTGAGCTCGCCGAAGGATCGTAGTGAGAACCTGTGATAAGAAGGGAATGAAAGGAAAAAGCTCCCAATGGGTAGTTGTCGGGCGCAAATTCACCTCCCGCCGGCGGTTCCTCGGAGCAAGGCCTGGCGGTCGCAACTATGGTGTCACTGCCCTTAATTGCTCCGACCCAAAGCGATATATCTCTACCAGCCACTAGCCCGGAGTTGCGAGGATATATCATTCCCCGCACCAGACGTTCACCCGTGATAGGGTCTCGAAGGTTGTCATGCGGATCTTCTTGACCAAAATTGCCGCAGTTGTCCACCTCAATTTGTAGATTCCCCTGGTTGTGGGCGAGCCACTGCAAGTTTGGCCGCGGCGCGCCATCGGCAAGCCCATAGTTCCAAGGAGTCCAGATAGTAACTAACGTAATGACAATCACCAAGAACTGAATTCTGGCCGAGCTGATGGTTCTCGGACATCCAGTGATCGAACCTAAGCAGGCGTTACGGCCCCTCGGCTTGCGGAACGCACGGGACAAATCATTGGCCAACCCATCTTGAGAAAGGAGTGTTGGAAGGTTTGCCATAGCTATGAGGTTACGTCTTCGGCCAATCTATTCGATGCAGAAATGGATGCACATGCTTCCATCTGGCGCACAATTGCAGAAAGTGTAAGAGCCGACCGTGGACCAGTGTCCGCGGTTGCCGTCCACCAGGCAACAATTGCCTGGCCCGGCCCAAGCAGTCATAACACCAACGGTTAGAGTGAAAGATAACACCAGCAAGAATAGAAGACAGAGAAATCGAACATGAATCTTCTTCATAAATGGCTCCCTTCTGGCAAACGTCCCCGACACCCCTTTCTGGTACAGTCTAATTTGGATTTCCGCGCAAGATATTCTTGCATTCCTCTTCGGTCAATGCGCCTGCCACTATCCTGGTGATGCGGAGACAAGAATCAACCGTCACGTTTAGTGGCATAGTAGAGATTCCCAGCTCGCTCCCATACGCGTCCTGTAAGTCAAAAAGGACCCTGAGGTTGGTGCCGAGTTTTCGTTGCGCTTCCGCCGCCAGTTGCGGTTGAGAGGAAGTAACAAAGATGATCTTCTCGCTCTCGGGGCCATCCCCCGTCAATCTCCAAAACATCTTCATGTCGCTTAGACATGCACCACAACCGGGATCAAAAAAGCAAATCAGAGTTGGACTTCGGACAACCGCCTTGAGATCAACCTTCCGCCCGGCACTATCTCGCAAGTCAAACACGGGAAGTAGGTCGCCTGCTTGAATGGTCCCCATCTTGGAGAGAATCTGTTGCGTGCGCAACTCCCGACTGATCTTGAAATCATCAACGCGACTGTTATTCCACCGTCCGGAGACGATTACGCCCAACCCTACTGCAACGGCAACTGTCGCAAAAATCAGAAGCGGAAATGCAACTTTCACACTAACCATCTATTGCTCCCCATGCACTGGATTTGAGGGTGTAGCCCGATATTTACAACTACATTCTCTCAAACCCCTTCCCAAGATACACGTTAAAGTACCCTCCCGCACGCCCTTGTCAAGTGTTATTTTGGTGAAACTTGTCGAACCGTCCGTCCCGATAGGCAAAAGAATACCAATTCTTTCCCATAGAAAAGCCGCTGACGATTGGCTCATCAGCGGCTTACAAGAAGTGCTCCTTCTCAGTACTTGTCGTGCAGGTCCTCGACAGCCGCGACAATCTTGGGCACCGTCGGCAGGCAGGCCTCATCCCCGTCCACACCGTAGGCCACTCGGGCATCGATCGCAGTCAACAGTTTAACCGGGGCCTCAAGACTGAACAGTCCGTCTCCACTCGTAATAATCGACGCAATCGTTGCGGCGGCGCCGCCGTTGAACCGGTCCTCTGTTACGAC
>JBGOTX010000085.1:0-7111 GCA_041476705.1 Candidatus Zixiibacteriota bacterium | reverse complement strand
GGGCGCCGCGCGGAACCTCGACACCTTCGTCTACCTGACCATCGGCACCGGGATCGGGGGAGGCGGCCTCGTGGGCGGCCGGCTGATGCACGGCCTCGTCCATCCCGAGATGGGTCACCTGCGCCTTCCCCGGGACGAAGCCGCCGATCCCTTTCCGGGCGCCTGCCCGTTCCACGGCGACTGCCTGGAGGGACTCGCCAGCGGGCCCGCCCTTCTCGCGCGCTGGGGCCGCGCCGCCGAGGCGCTGCCGCCGGAGCATCCGGCTTGGGCCCTCGAGGCCCGCTACCTGGCGCTCGCCCTCGTCAACCTCATCTGCACGCTGTCTCCGCAGCGCATCGTGATGGGGGGTGGCGTCATGGACCAGTCCCAGCTGTTTCCTCTCGTGAGGCGCGACGTGAAGGCACTCCTCAACGACTACGTCCGGGCCCCCGAGATCCTCGAGGACATGGGCGGCTACATCGTTCCCCCCGCCCTCGGCGGCAGGGCGGGAGTGCTCGGCGCCCTCGTCCTCGCCGCGCGCAGCACATCATGGCCAGCGACAGCTTCGACCTGATCGTGATCGGCTCCGGCCCGGCCGGAGAGAAAGCCGCGATTGAGGCCTCCAAGCTTCGCAAGTCCACCGCGATCATCGAGCGGCAATCAGTCCTGGGCGGCGTCTGCCTTCACACCGGCACCATTCCATCGAAAACGCTTCGCGAGACGGTTCTCTACATCGCCGGTCTCCGCCAGCGCTCGGTCTACGGACTGGTCGGCGGGACCCGGTCGGACCTGACCATAAAAGAACTGATGTATCGCAAGGGGCAGGTGATCCAGCAGGAGCTGGACATGATCGCCCAGAATATGTCGCGCCACCGGATCGAGATCGTTCATGGCACCGGCATGATCGCCGATCCGAATACGGTGGTGGTGTCCGCCGACGACTCCAGCTCGCGAATCCTCAAGTCGGAGGCGGTCATTATTTCGACCGGCACTCATTCGTACCGACCGCCGAATGTCGATTTCGACGGCAAATTCATTTACGACGCCGAAACGATTCTCGATCTGGATATCCTGCCCCGGAGCTTGACGATTGTCGGCGGCGGCGTGATCGGATGCGAGTACGCCTCGATCTTTTCGCATATCGGCATCAAGGTGACGATTGTGGACGTTCGCAAGAAGCTGTTGTCGTTTCTGGATCACGAGATGGCCGATGCCCTCATGTACCTGATGCGAAAATACGGGACCAACCTGGTGCTGGGCGACGCCTGGTCGGATATTCATCGAGAGGGGGATCAGGTGGTCACGGTGACCAAGTCGGGTCGGCGGATCGTTTCCGATCGGCTGTTGTATGCCGCCGGCCGAAGCGGCAATACCGAGAATCTGGGGTTGGAAGGGCTGGGTATCGAGACCGACGATCACGGACTGATCAAAGTGAACCAAAAGTACCAGACCGCGGTGCCGAATGTGTATGCGGTCGGCGACGTGATCGGGTTTCCCTCGTTGGCCTCGGTCTCCATGGATCAGGGGCGGCTGGCGGCGATCAATGCCTTCAAGCGGGATGATATCAGCTGTCTCAACACGCTCCTGCCGTTCGGCATCTATACGATTCCCGAAGTATCGCTCATCGGCGAGACGGAGGAATCGCTGGCCGCGGTCGGCCAGGACTACGAGATCGGCGTGGCCCGCTACTATGAACTGCCGCGCGGACAGATCATCAACGACCACGACGGTATGCTTAAGCTGATATTCGACCGGCAGTCAAAGCGGATTCTGGGCGTGCACATTATCGGCGACAAAGCCACGGAGCTTATTCATATCGGCCAGGCGGTGATGACTCACGGCGGAACGCTCGATTATTTTCTGGATACGGTGTTCAACCACCCGACGCTCTCGGAAGCATACAAGGTGGCGGCGCTGGATGGTTTTGCCCGCGTGCAGGCGCATTAATTGCCCGGCGCCGGACTTTGTAGTTTGCGCAATTCCGCCAGCCGTTTTCCGATCAGGTCAATATCAGGATTTCCCGCCGGGGCATAGCGAAGAAACCGCCGGTATTCAGCCACCGCGGAATCAATCATCTGCTTGCGTTCGGCCAGTGAACCCTTCACCAGATGCGCGTAGGCCGAGGTCGTGTCGCCGGCCAGAAATGCACCCGCCAGCGAATCAGCTTTGTTGATATCGCCCATTTGGAGCGCCATCACCATGACATCGGTGGCAATATCCTTGTCCCGGAAATGAATCGTTTGGGCGCGCTCGGCTTTGATCATAGCGCTGTCGTACTGGCGGATGGACTGAAAGTAGCGGTATTCGTTGATCAGATGCTGTTTGACAACCGGACCGAGCAGCAGGCAGGTATCCACGTGAGGTTTCGCCAATTGGGGATGACCGAGTTTGATCTGCAGGGATGCCAGCAGAGCGCGCGGTTCCGACCAGAACGGCTGTCGGGCGACTAGACGATAGAGCGAAACCAAGGCATCACTGTTTTGGGCATTGGCGACCAGATCGTCGCACCCGCGCATATTGAGAAAGTCGGGGGACTTGGTCGGCAAGCTTTGTTCCCAGGCGTTGGCCTCGTCAAGTTTTCGGTTGTAGAAATAGGCGTCGCGAAAAGCCAACCCGGTCGTTCGGTAATAATAATCGTGCCGCTCGGCAAATGCCTTGGCCAGCGGATCTACTGCGGCAATTTTGGTAAAGGTCGGAACCAGTGAAAGCGGCAGAAGAACGGCGAGACTTGCCGTCAGCAAAATTGCCCGGCGGCTGATGCTTTGCTCGGTGGAGCGGCGATCGAGATAGAAGGCCAGCGCTATGGCAAACGGCGCCAGATACGCGGTAAAGCGGGGGAAATCGAGAACCATGCCATTGGCCGGGTCGAGAGCGACCTGAGCTGATCGCCCGCCGATGGTCGCGACAATGATAGTTGCGGCGAACACCCGATCGGACGGTGAGTTGAGGCGACGGAACAACAGCGCCAAGAGCGCCAGGCCGATCGGCGCGGGGGCCATGACGAGCAGACCCTTGTCGACGAGATTCGATGCCGACCGAAGGGAGTATGCCGTAAGGGGCAATTTTCCGTCCGGCATGACCAGATACTGGGCTAGTCCAATCGATTGGCCGGCATAATGATACAATAGAATGAAGGTGACAAATAGGACAACCATCCCGAGCAGACCGCCGATCAGCCAGTTTTTCGATGAGCGAAGAGCGGATGCGGCTGTGACACAAACGGCCGCCGGAACCAGAAAGGCGGACGAAACGGTGGCGAGAATTCCGATGGTGACAACACCCCAGACTGCAATCAGGTGGGTGAGCGTCCATCGCGCCGCCAGTCGATAGCTGTAGTATGAAAACCAAATGGCTGTCGGTACGATGACCGGCTCGACGCCGACGTATCCGAGGAGCATTAGAAATGGGCCGCTGAATAGAATCAACGCAATAGCGGCAATCCGGTTCACGGTCGAAGAAGTGATGGCACTCGCAAGTTTAACGGCTCCCCAGATGGCCAGAGCGCTACAGGCGAAGGCGTAGAGCCGCCAACTCCACACACCCGCAGTGTTGGCCTCCAAACCTACTCGGGACAGAATTTTGAACAGTGCGGCCACAAGGGCGAGCGCTCCATATTCGTACCGACTCAAAATGATGGTGTCGATCTGAGCAATCTGCGCCACGCGCAGATTGCCGCCACCGAAGACGAAAGAGTCATAATGGAATGCGGCAATCAGAGCCAAGAGTCCAACCAGCAGGAAGAGGCGGACGCGGCCGGATTCCAGCACCGACGCCACCTGGTCTGAAAATCGCCAAACGTATGCGCTCACGCCTGCGGTGACGCCGGCCCACAGGATGAGATACCAGAGTGGAGTGAAGGCCCAGGCCTGAAAGAGCCAGAACTCGCGACCCGAGATCGATCCGTACAGGTTAAGCGCCACAAACAGGGCGGTAAGGATCAGAATGACAGGCAGAAAGAGGCGTTTGGGAATATTTCCAGCCATGAGCAGGTACTCAGTATTCCTGACGTCCTTCAAGCGCGCGCGTCAGGGTAACCGAATCGGCATATTCCAGGTCCGAGCCGACCGGCAGACCGCGCGCGATACGGGTTACTTTCAGCCCCATCGGTTTCAGCAGACGGGCCAGATAGGTGGCGGTGGCTTCGCCCTCGACATTCGGGTTGGTAGCCAGTATGATTTCGCTTACCTCGCCGCGAAGCCGATCGAGCAGTTCTTTCACTTTCAGATCATCGGGACCGATGCCATCAAGCGGCGACAGTCGCCCGCCCAGGACATGAAACAACCCGTAGAATCCTTCGGCCTTCTCCAGCGCGGCGACATCCATCGCCGATTCCACTACGCAGATGACGTCGCGACGGCGCTTCGGATCGGTGCAAATCGCGCACGAATCGGACTCGGATATGTTGTTACAGATGGTGCAAAACCCGACTTTGTTTTTCACTTCGATGATAGTCTCAGCCAGCTCGACTGCTTCCTGCTGGGGCATTTTCAGAATATGAAAAGCCAGGCGGGCCGCCGTTTTGCGGCCGACGCCGGGAAGTTTGGCCAGTGAATTGACCAGTCGTTCGATTGTCGCCGCGGATGCAAACATCGACACCTTAGAACGGCAAATTCAAACCGGGGATATTCAACCCTCCGGTGATGCCCGACATCTGTTCGGTCTGAAGCGCCTGGGCATTCTCGTGCGCCTGATTCACCGCCGCCAGCACCAGGTCCTGGAGCATTTCAATATCGTCCTTGTTGACGACTTCGGGGTCGATCGTGATCCTGAGGATCTGATTCTTGCCGTTGGCGAGGACTTTCACGACGCCGCCGCCGGAAGAACCTTCGACCGTGGTGTTTTCGAGTTTCTCCTGCATATCGGCCATCTTCTGTTGCATCTGCTGGACCTGTTTCATCATGTCGCCGAGGCCGCCTTTACCCATCTGCAAACTCCTTTGAATCTTTATCCTGTCGACTGTTATTGTTTTTCTTCACGCCGATAATTTCGCCGTCCACCATGTCCATCAGCATTTTCAGTCGCGGCGAGTGTTCGACCAGCTTGCGAGTATCGGCGGTGGTCACGCTGTTGACCTCCGTCTCCGCCTGTGCGTAATCTCGCTCGGTGTCGACTTCAAAGCGAATGGTCAGATTGCTCTTGAAATGCTCGCGGAGTGAACGCAGGATCAGGTTCATATTATCCTGCTTCTGTACAAGCTGGCGGGAGACCTCACCGGAGCGCAAGAAAGCCATGCTAATCTGGTTGTCCTTCAAGTCGCGCAGTTCCGCCATCCGGATTTGCGACGCGAGCATCTGGCTCTGATTCTTCAAATACATCAAGTAGCTCTCCCAGCCGGCCTTGAGCTGAGCGAAGTTGACCGAGCGAAGCGGCGTGCCGGCCTCTGTCGGCGTGGGCGAAGCTACCGGTCGTTGGGCGGGGAAACTATCGTTTTTTTTTTGGCCGGATCCGCCAAAGAGGTTCGGTTCCGCGCCGGATGTCGGAAGGCCGCCTGACGACGGCAGGGCGCCGGAGTTCGCCAGCATGGCCAAAACGTCTTCCAGCCGCACCGTTGATTCCAGTTCGGCCATTTTCACGGCCGTGACTTCGAGCATGAGCCGCTGGTCCAGCCCGGACTTGAGGTCCTGGTGCAGGTCGCCCGCCATGCGCATAAGCCGGAGGATATCGCCCAGCGAAAAATATTCGGCCTGCCGCCGGAATTCCGTGGCTTCCGGGCCGGTGAGGTGCACCAGATCATCGGCGTTGGGGGTTGCTCGCAGGATCATGAGCGTGCGCAAGTGTTCCAGTAACTCATCGACGAAATCGGTCGGATCGACGCCGGACTCGATCACTTTCCGCACGACGGCCAGGGTTCGCGCCCGATCCGAGGCGCCTACCCCTTCGACAAACTCCGCCAATACCTGCCGATCAACCAGCCGGAGAGCCGACACAACATCCGGTTCGGTGATTTTGTCGCCGCAGAAAGCGGCAATCTGGTCCAACAGCGACAGGGCGTCGCGCACGCCGCCATCGGCTTTTCGCGCGATCAAGGTCACGGCGGCGTCTTCGACCTGCAGATGCTCGTTGGCGGCGATGTTTTTCAGATGTTTGGCGAGATCGGCGACAGAGACTCTGCGGAAATCAAACCGCTGGGTGCGGGAGAGGATCGTTTCAGGGACCTTCAACGGTTCGGTGGTGGCGAATATAAACATGACGTGCGGCGGCGGTTCTTCGAGGGTCTTGAGCAGGGCATCGAAGGCCGAGCCGGAGAGGCGATGGACTTCGTCGATGATGTAAATCCGCTTTTTGCCGCGAGTCGGGAGGTAGCGGACATTTTCACGCAGGGTACGGATATCGTCGACCCCGGTATTGGACGCGGCGTCGACTTCGAGGACGTCAAGCGATGATCCCGCGACAATTTCGACACAGGCGGGGCATTCGCCGCAGGGGGTGGCGGTGGGGCCATTGATGCAATTGATGGCCTTGGCCAGAATACGCGCGACAGTGGTTTTGCCCGTGCCCCGGGGACCGCAGAAGAGGTACCCCGAGGCGATCCGGTCGTGCGCCAGGGCATTGCCAAGCGTGCGCGTGACGTGGTCCTGCGCGACAACATCGGCAAAGGTCTGCGGACGGTACTTGCGGGCGAACACTACATAACTCATGACGGCGCAATATATCCGACTTGGTGTCGATGTGAAATCATTATTTGCGGCCATCCGTATTGACAAATGAACTGGATTTCTCGTCACTTTGGAGAGGAAACGCATAACCGACAACAACATGTTAAGGATTCGACATCACCGGACAGCAATCTTAGCGATCTCAGGAGCGCTCCTGTGGTTTGCCGGTGTGCCCGTGTCGGCTCAGATCGGACCGTGGACGAAATCGAACACCAAAGTTGGGGTCAAGCTGGGGATGTTGTACTCATCGCATTTGCGGGTGGACGGGGTTTCAAGTGAGACCGGGATCGGTATCTCCGGCGGCGTTGTTTTTGATATCCCGGTGGTTCGGCGTGTGATCTCCGGGCTGGCGCTCGACCTTCATGATATTCACGTCTTTGAAGCGCGCAAGAAAATGCTCGATATCAGTTTGCCCGTCAAGTACGTGTTCCCCTTCCCGGAACAGCGTTGGGAACTGCGAACGATCGCGGCGGTAG
>JBGOTX010000084.1:0-7115 GCA_041476705.1 Candidatus Zixiibacteriota bacterium | reverse complement strand
CCTGGGCGCTGTCGGTCGAGAAATTGGCGCGAAAGTTTGTTTCCCGGATTTTGCCGTCAACGTCAATCATCTGTCCGGCGATATCAAACGAGGTCGAGCCGGAGTCGGACCAGACTATGCCCACATTTCCCAGTCGATCCGCCGCGACCGAGGGATCGCGTTGCGCCCGCTGGGAGCCGTCGCGATTGACCCGGGTGTCGACATACTGCGCATTCAACAGCGTATCGTACTTGCGGGCGTAGATATCCGGATTATTCGGATAGGTGCCGTTTCGCCAATCCACCCAGACCACCGTAAAATGCCCGGCGCCGTCGGCCGCGACATCGGGAAACGCCTGCTTGGCAGTACCGGCGTCGGAGTTTACTTTTATGTTTTGTCCCAACTTCCGTCCGGCCGAATCAAGCCGTTGCACAAAGATATCATCGTTCCCCCACCGGTTGTCGTACCAAGTCACGACATACCAGCCGTCGGGCGCGACCGTCACACGAGGGGCATGCTGTTGAGCGTTGTTCTGATCATCATTGACTTTGAAATTCGCGCCGATCAAGGAACCATCGGGGGCGATTCGCTGGGCGTACACGTCCCAGTTCCGATTTCGGTAATCTTCCCAGACCACGAGGCCGCCGCCCCAGAGCGCCATCGCTACGTCGGGCGCGGCACGAAGCGAATCGAGCGGTTCGACGGTCAGACGTCTGTTTATACCGAATGCGTTACCCGCCGAGTCAAGGCCCTGATAGTACACGTTCGGGCCGAAAGGATAGGCGCCGTTGCGGTAGTCGAGCCAGACCAGCGAATACCGATCGAACGCATCGAGCGCAATGGCCGGCGCGTTGTGGACAATGGCTCCCGTGTCGCCGTTGACCAGCACATTTTGTCCCAACGCCTTGCCGAACAGGTCGAAGCGTTGAAGCATAATATCGGGAGCCCCACCCCGTTTGTCTTCCCATACCACCACGATACTCTTGTTGGGCGAAATGGCGATCCGCGGATGGCTCTGCTCGGCGCCGGAACCGTCATCGCTGACCGAGATATCCGCCGCCGTAGCGCCGCGCACGGCGATAAGAGCACCGGCCGCGATAAGAAGACTTGCGCGAAAAATTCTGTGTGTCGTCCGGACGTGTTTCACCATACACCGGTTAAGCAATAAAAATGCCCGACCGAGTGGGTCGGGCATTGCTCCGAGTAAAGTCGGATAACTTGTTCGCGCGACGAAAGTTGTATGCCGGTTATCGAACCGGTGACCGATCGCCGAAAGCGCGCGCGGGGAGTGATCCGGGAAGTCCGTTCCGCCGAAGGCGAAACATTCTTTCCCTCAAACCTTAGCGGGCTTTCTTTTTATGACGGTCGGCTCTTCTTCTCTTCTTGCGCTTGTGCGTTTTGATCTTCTGACGTTTGCGCTTCTTACCGCTGGGCATTCAACCTCCGTAAACCAATCTGCATTAAATGGAAAGTTTAGTAATCATGTTCTTGAATTCATTGGAAGGTTTGAACACCGGCACTTTTCGATCCGGCACCGGGACAACGTCACCCGTGCGGGGATTCCGCGCTTTGCGGGCTTTGCGCAGTTTAATCTTAAACGTGCCAAAGCCACGAATCTCGATGTTGTGACCGTTCTCGACCGCCTTCTTCACGACTTCGAGAAAATTGTCTACCACCACTGCCACGTCGGTCCGCGTCAGCCCAGTCTTCTCGGCCACCTTCTCGACCAAATCAGCCTTAGTCACAATGTCCCTCCTCGACTAGACAAACTATGTCAAACATTCATTGCTCAATCTCAGTGGTTCCGGACCATTCGGGCCGGAGAACTCTAAACCTTTGTGACAGTGTAAGATAAAACTTAACCTAAGGCAATATAGAACTTTTGTCAACACGACGATTTCTTGCCTGCGCTACCGGGCCCTTGGTCACTGGAACAGGAACATGAGCTGGGGGGTCTCCACCGTGTTCTGCAGTTTGGTGTTGATAGCCCCCACCGCACCGCCGATCAGATCAAAAATGGAAACTTTTTCCCTCGTCACCGGGGTTACGATTTCCGGCTCTCCTTCAATATTCGCCATACTGGCCGCCAAATCGACCGCTTCCTTGAGCCCGCCGATAGTATCAACCAATCCGAGGTTGTACGCCTGCTGTCCGGTGAACACCGAGCCGTCGGCCAGGGGGTAAATCTGGTCCTTTTCCATATTCCGCCCTTCGGCCACGGCCTCCACGAACTGTTCGTACGTATCCATCACCACCGACCGAAGCATCAAATCTTCCTTTTCGGTCATGGGGCGCGAATATGAGCCGACATCTTTCAGTTCACCCGACTTGACCGTCTCCGTGCCGATCCCCACCTTCCCCATCAGGTCCTTGAACGTGTGAAACTGGAAGATGACACCGATTGAGCCGGTGACCGTGCTCGGATTCGCAACGATCTTGTCGGCGGCGCAGGCAATGTAGTACCCGCCTGAGGCGGCCACCGAGGCCATAGAAACCACAACCGGTTTTTGAGCTTTGGCCCGTTGCACCGCGGCGTGAATTTCCTGGGAAATGGCGGTTCCGCCGCCGGGGGAATTCACATGAAGAACGATGGCCTTGATCGAGTGATTTTTCGACCACTTCTCCAACTGCTTTATCCACACCCGGCCGTTCCCCTCGTTGATCTCTCCCTGAATCTCCAGTACACCGACATTTCCTCCCGACAACCCGGTGAACTCGACCCCGTCCGATTCGGAAAATGCTCCCATCATGAACACCCCGAACAGGGCAAACGCCATCAGAAATCCGACACCGATAATGACGGCGATAACGACATCCCGCTTCTTGGCCATACCCTTCTCACTCCGGATAAATCTTCAGGTTATCGCCCACTCTGATGCTATTGGGGTCGCTCATTCCATTGGCGACCAGTATGCGGGCGACGGTCGTGCGATATTTCTGCGCAATCTTGCCGAGGGTCTCCCCCGACTGAACGAAATGGACAACGAATCCCGTAGAGTCACCGCGCTGAATATTGAGCAATTGTCCGGGGGAAATTCGGCCGTTCCGCCCCAATCCATTGAGTTGGCGAATACTTGTGGTGGTGGTGTTAAACAGACGGGCGATATCCCAGATCGTGTCCCCGGCCCGTACCCGGTACGTGTCGGCGGTTGTCTTGCCGGAGCTTGCGCCCTCGGCGGCACCGTCCGATGAAGCTCCGGTGCGGCCCGATGGTTTGTCGAGCGACGCAATCGGCGGCTGTGGGACAGCGATGGCCGGTTGGCTGGGCGAAGAACGATGAGACGAAGTTGCCACGGGCAGGCGAAGTTTCTGGCCGACATAGATGCGCGCGCCGCGCTCGAAGTAATTGATCCGGCGGATGGCGTCGACCGTTGTGCCGAATGACCGGGCGATATCCCACAGATTGTCGCCGGCCTGAATTTCGTACACGTTATTCGAAGCCAGATACGCCTTGCGATTGGTCGGACCCGAGTCGAGGTTTCGATCGAGCGGCACGGGAACGATCAATTCCTTGCCCGCGATGATCTGCGTCCCACGCGACATATTGTTGGCTTCGAGCAGGGCGTACTGCGACACGCCATACTTGTTGGCGATCGTGCCGACCGTCTCGCCGCGCCTGATGGCATGCCGCACATAGTTGTTTTCCGCGGGCGAACTCAGAGAATCATAGGCCGCCCAAAACGTCTCTCTTTTGCCGGCGGGTATTTTCAACACATGATTCTTCACCCGCGGCGGCGTGGAATTGCGAAGCAGTTCCGGATTGAGAAACTTTAACTCCTCGGTCGAACACCCCACGACCCCGGCGACCGTATTGAGGTCCAGTGATTTATTCACCGATACGGTATCCCAGGTCAAGGGCGACTCATAGACGACATCGCTGAACCCATACCGCGCCGGATCTTTGGCGATAATCGCCGCGGCGTAGATAAGCGGGACATAATCCATGGTCTGCTGTTTGAGACGAAGTTTCCAGAAATCGCGCGTTCCCTGCCGGGCCGTCATCTTCCCGATTCGCCCCGGTCCGCCGTTGTAGGCGGCCATCGCCAGCTCCCAGTCGCCGAACTGTTGGTATAGATCACGAAGCATCCGGCAGGCGGCATCGGTTGCCCGGATCGGGTCTTTGCGCTCGTCGATCCACCAGTTGCGTTGAAGTCCGTACAGTCGACCGGTTGAGGCGATGAATTGCCACAATCCCATCGCTCGTGCCCAGGAATAGGCGTGGGGATTGAAACCCGACTCGACCAACGACAGATACATGAGATCATGCGGCAGGCCGTATTTATCCAGCGTCTGCAGGTACAACCACTCGTACTTTTTTACCCGGCTGAGATACCGCGCGAAAGCGTCATGCGCCTGCGTCTGGAAGTAGACGAGCGACCTGCGGACTCGGTCATTCATCACGATCGGCAGGTCAAATTGCGCCGATTTAGTCTCAGGGCTGAACACCTTGATGGAGTCGCTCCCCAACTGACTTTCCAGATTGGAAAATCGCTCCACCAGCGCGGTCGGCGTGATATCTTCATCGAGTTGGCCAAGCGAGCGAAGAGCCATTTTGTAATCGGCCACGATGTTGTTCAGCAACGTATTGTACTTGACCTGTTCGGGGGTTTCGGTGGAGTCCTGCTCGATATCCAGATCGGCCAGCACTTTCAGCGATTTCTCAAAATAGTACTGGGCCTCTTCCCAACTGGCCTCTCGATTGGCCTGCACGCCCATTTGATAATATTCCTGGGCCAGATCGAACTGGCGCCAGATGTCGTCATCGATCGCCGAGGCCGAATCCTCATTGGCCACATCGAGCGAAAACGAATCGAGCGCTCCCGAGGTTGAGTCGTTTTCATTGTCAAACCTCGACAGAAACGATCGGTTTGCGATCGGCAGGCGCGGCTTGGGCGGGAGATTCAACAACTGGTTGTTGGCTGAATCGGCGGCCGGCTGAGTAGCGCGCGTGCTGTCATGATAGGTGTACAATTTACCCGCCGGTGTATCCGACTTCCGGGCGGACGGTTTGGCCTGTTCATCGTCGGCCAGTTTGCCCGTCTTGGCACCCCCGCATCCGGAAAACGCAAGAGCCGCTAGAACGAGCATCACCCCCGCCCGGCGTGAGAAAGAAAAGAATCGATTGTCGTTCTGCATCAAACAGTACCCTGCCAAACTATAGGTTTAATCGATTTCCTTCTGGTTATCGGCTGTCCCAGCCGCATACCTTACCGAGCAGGTTACCGATAAGTCATTGAAATATAACACAAAACCTGAGTCAAGCTCTTTCGGTCGGCCTTACCTCCCCGCGGCTCAACCCTTTGTTATACTGGCAATTAGCTCAGATGATTCATCAAAAAACAAGCAGTCGGCCTGATGCCTGAACCAGGTCATCTGACGTTTGGCGTACCGACGGCTGTTCTGCTTGATCATCGAAACCGCCTCCGCAAGCGTCCAGCGACTGTCTAAGTAGTCGAGTATTTCATTGTACCCGATCACGTTGGCCCGTCGAACCTGTTCGGCCATCCCCTCGGCCACCAACCGGCTTACCTCATCGACCAGCCCTTGTGTGAGCATCTGGTCAACTCGGGCCTCGACAATCCCGTACAAACGCTCCCGTTCCGGCTGGAGGCAATAATACCGAAACTGGTATCCGCTGGTGCGGTACGCACCCGATGACACCAGCTCCGACTTGGTCTTGCCGGTCAGCCGGTAGATTTCGAGGGCGCGTATAACCCTGACAGAGTTGTTGGGATGAATCTTGGCGGCTTCGAGCGGGTCGATTTCCATGAGCCGGTCAAACAGGTAGTCGGCGCCATACCGATCAAGTTCGGCCTGCAACTGTTCACGGGTTACCATGTCGTCGGTTTCAATCTGCACAATCCCTTCCGACAACGCCCGCAGGTACAATCCGGTTCCGCCCACCACCAAAGGCCGGTTTCCGCGCGCCAGAATCTCTTTGATCACGCGGGAAGCATCCGACAGGTACCGTACGACCGAATAACTCTCCCCCGGCTCGATAATATCGAGGAGATGAAACACCGCCCGCGTACGTTCTTCGGCCGTTGGTTTGGCGGTGCCGATATCAAGGCGCCGTATAATCTGGCGCGAGTCGGCGTTGACCAGTTCGCAGGGGAATTGCGTCGCCAATTCAAGCGCGGCGGCGGTCTTGCCGGAACCGGTGGGACCGCAGATGATCGGGATGACGGCGGTCTCAGCCACGGCCGAATTGTCGATCCAGATCGCTCTTGGTGATCCGAATAAAAGTGGGGCGTCCGTGCGGACAGGAGAATTTGTTTTCGCAGTTCAACAGCGACGTCACCAATCCGACCGCCTCTTGATCGGAAAGCCGGTCGCCCGACATCACCGCGGCCCGACAGGCCACCGACTGCGCGATTGCTTTCTTGGCGTCGAATCCGGCCTTGCGAAGCCCGCCGACATCTTCCAGAATGCGCCGCGTCATCGTCTCGGGGGATTTCTTCGACAGCACCGACGGCACCCCTTCGACATTAATCGTCCGCCCGCCGAAATGGGCCACGATAAAACCCGAATGATTCAGGATCGACTCGGCCTCATCGTACACCGACATCAGTTCGGGCGTCAGTTCGATCTGAACTGGAAACAACAGGTGCTGGGAGACAATTCCTTCGCGGTCGATCCGCCGCAACATTTCTTCATACAACACCCGTTCATGCGCGGTGTGCTGGTCAACAATGTACAAATCGGCGGCGGCTTGAAACATGAGGTACAGATCGCCAAACCGACCGACGAGTCGGATACCCTCAAGCGTCGCCGGAGCCGGCGGCGTCTCACTGCCGATAATTTCTCCGGTGGCCGTGTCGACCTGCACTACGCGGGTGGAATCAGTCGAAGGCGACAAGGGGGCAGTGGCCGAACGGAAGAACTCGATCGCCGAAGCCGTGTCGAACGACGGTCGCTGGTCCAGACCGGGGATGCGAAAGTTATTCTGCCCCGATGGCGGCTGGTCAAACGAAAAAGTCGAACCGTTATGACTCACCCGGTCATCCGAGGATTTCGGGCTGAACACCGGAACAATCGCCGCCGATCTGAGGGCCTGTTTGACCAAATGGTAAACGGCATCGTGGATGTCCCGTTCACTCGACAAGCGGACTTCGGTCTTGGCCGGATGCACGTTG
>JBGOTX010000083.1:0-7118 GCA_041476705.1 Candidatus Zixiibacteriota bacterium | reverse complement strand
GCGGTCATTTTCAACATTCAGTCGCTGGTGGATCAGACCGACCCGAAGATCAAGGATGTCGTCGTATCTATATCCGGCCACAGTGTTATCACGGATAAATTCACGATCGACAAGAAGACTGGCCCGGAAGCCGAGCAGGCGATCCTGTTTGAAACCGAACAGCGGGCGCCGTTTGACGTGGACGACGTGTCACTGGATTATCACGTGATCAAAACGGACGACGAGATCAACAAGATGGAAGTCCTGTTGGTTGCGGCGCGCAAAGAATACCTCAAAATGTATCTTGAACTGATCGAGGACTGCGGTCTGCGACCGGTGATTGTCGACAGCGATGCCTTCGCGATTCTCAACGCCTACGAAAATAACTACGAGATAGATCCGGCCAAAGTGACGGCGCTGGTGAATATCGGGCACGACGTCACCAACATCACCTATATGGCCGAGGGGTTGTTCAAGGCGACGCGTGATGTGTCGACCGGCACCAGGGAAATTTATTCGGCCATACAAAAGGAATTCCGGCTCAACCCGGAACTGACCCAGAAGGCCCTGAAGGGCGAGATGACGGACACGATCGATCAGGACATGCTCAAAGCCACCATCGTGTCGTCGACCGAGGAACTGGTCTCAGGGATCGAACTGGCCTTCTCGTATTTCAAGTCTCAGACGAAACTGGACAGTGTCGACTGGATCGTGCTGTCGGGCGGCGGCGCGCTGGTGCCCTACCTGCCCGAGTACCTTCAGTCCAAGCTGGGTGTTCCGCTTGAGTTGGCCAACCCGCTTCGCAACGTCGATTATGACCCCGAACTGTTCCAATACCTTCAGCCGGAGAAGATTGCCCCGTTGCTGACGGTGTCGGTCGGTCTGGCCATGAGGAAAGTGAGGTAGTTCGGGTATGATACAAATAAACTTGCTTCCGAAAGAGTACCTCAAGAACAAGCGGGTGTTTGCGGTCGGCAAATCCGGCATCTATGTGGTGGCGGGTGCATTAGCCGCCGCCGCCCTCCTGACCGGAGTGACTTTCTGGCAAATGCACCAGGTGACACAACTGGAGGAGAGTATCGCTCGAGCCAATCAGCGCGCCGCGATGCTTCGTCAGGATATCCAGATGGTTGACGCCCTCACCGACGTCACAACCAAGATTACGAACCGCATGGCCGCCGTGGAGCGGCTCGACCGTCATCGGACCGTCTGGGTCCGGCTGTTGGAGAATGTCGCTACCGACATCCCGGAATTCGTTTGGCTGGGATCGTTTCACGAGATGACGGCCGCCGAACTCAAGAAAACGACGCCATCCCAACCGACGCAGTCCCTGGGTGGGGGCACCCTGCCCTCCAGTCCGACCGAGGCGCAGGCGGCGCCGACCGTCGGCATCGACACCTCGAATATCCACCAGGTGCAGATTGACGGGTACGCGTTTACGCTCAATGCCATCGCGGCCCTCATGATCAGACTTATGCAGTCGGATTATTTCGAAAATGTGGAACTGGTCGCGTCGACCGAGACGAAGTTCTCCGACGATGAAAAAGCATATGCGTTTACGCTGTCGGCCGCCGCGCATTACCTCTCCGATGAGGACCTTCGCAACCTGGCGGCGCAAGCCGAACGGGAAGCGACCACGGCCTCGACGACACAAAATCCCAAAGGCCTCAACTAGGGGAGCGGATCAATGGACCTGAAGAACGCCAAGACACAGAAGATTGTGATAGCCACCCTGGTTTGTTTCATCGTGGGGTATTTCTGGTACACCCGCGTGTACACCGTCTATCACGTCAAGGTGATGACCAAGAGCCAGGAGTTTGAATCAATCACTACCGATCTCAAGAATGTGGAAATGAAGGCAAAATCGCTCGACGCGCTCAAGGGCGAATACGTCGAGTTGGTCAAGCACTACCATGAGATAGAGGCGCTCCTGCCGGAAGTGAAGCAGATACCGTCGATGTTGGTGCAGTTGCACACGGCCTCATCGATCACCGGCACGCGCATCACCAAGATCACGCCTCTGCCGATTTCATCCGAGGAGTTTTTCAATATTGCCTCGTTCGAAATCGAGATGACCGGTTCGTATCACGATTTCGGCAGTTTTATCAGTTATGTAGCCAATTTCCCGTTCATCGCGAACGTCTCGGGTATGAATCTCAAGGCCCAGAACGTGGCCATCTCCAAGCAGGCGTCCGGCGGCGAGACCTCCAAGATGGTGGAGGTGGGAAAGAAGAAAGAAACCCTAACGGCCACTTTCGTTCTCTCGACGTACTTTGTCAAAGAGGATGAGCGGCTCAAGGAGCTGACGCTCTAGGAGACGGCGACCTTATGAAGAAATCATTGTTCATACTGATATTGACCGCGCTCGCCGCCGGCAGCTTCGCGTCCAACGTGACGAAAGTAGAACTGGCCTATGTGAACGGCGAGGCGGTAGCCCGTATCGACGTGTCCGGTCCGATTCGCTTCACCCACCAAACGGAGATACCCAAGGATGGGAAGCCGGATCGGGTGATTGTCGATATTCTGTCCGCCACCCACGAGCTGGGCGGGAAGATATATGAGCACCTGCCGGTTTGTCCGGTGACGGCCGTCCGCACCAGCCAATTCTCGGTTAAGCCCGAGTCGGTCGTGCGCGTGGTCTTTGACATGAAGAAGACGCCGGTCTATCAGGTGGAGACCAACGGGCAGTCGATCCTAATTCACTTTGCCGACAAGACGACGGCGCCGTTTCCGACCTGGTCGACCGCTCAGTACTTGACGCCGGCTCCAAAGCCGGCCGCGCCTGTTGCCGTTGCGTCGAAAGTCGATCTGCCCGGAACGGCGGGTTCTCCTGCGACACCCGCACAAAAGAACACCCAGGCGGAACACGATCGCCTGGCCAGTCTGTCAGATTCGACGGTGAGCAAACCGACGACGACCAATCCGCCGACACAGCCGTCGACCGATAAATCGGCTCTCTCAGCGGCAAAGCCATCCACGCCGGCTACTCCGGCTCCGACCGTGGCGGCCATACCCAAGTCGGAACTAAAACCGGTCGAAAACAAGGCGTCGACTCCTGTCACAATTAATACTAAACCGTCAGAGACGGTAACTTCAGGCACTGTTCAACCGATTGCGACCGCTGTTCCGGCGAAACCAACCACCACGCCTACAACTCCGGCTCAACCGACTGCGATCGCTGTTCCGCCGAAGCCGACCACGGCGCCGGTTACTTCGACCACCGCGAGTTCGCCGTCTCAGACAGTGCCACTGGTAGCGGCGGTGCCGAAATCTGAAATCAAACCGGCCGTTCCGACAACTCAAAATACTCCCGGGCCAAATACGGTGACAGCTCCGGCGAAGCCCGCCTCTGCGCCAACTACCGTGCCCTCCGCGAGCTCGCCAACTGGCGCCAAGTCAGTAACTCCAGCGATACCGCCGACCGCCACGCCTAATTCCCCGACTGATACGGGAAAGCCGGCGACGCCGGTTTCAACACCCGAGTCAAAACCTGTTCCGGCTCCCGGCCCAGCGCCTACACCGACTGTGGCCAATTCGCCGGTATCGCCGGCGCCTGTGGCGCCAGCAAGCGGAACGACCAAGACATCAGCGGCACCGGTGAATGCACCGTCTGTCGCGCCGGCGTCGAATACGCCGAACGTTCGAACTCAGGTTGCGGTCAAACCGACGGAAAAATCATCGCCTGCCCCGGCGCAGGTAACACCGACAGAAAAGACGGTTGCGACCGACAAATCGGCTCCTGCCACCGGCGAGAAGCCGTATACGGTCAGTGACAGTATTGTGCCTGAACCCGAAGATCTGGAGCCGGCCGAAGAGAACCCGTATGTAGACCATGATACACCGGCCGGCGCCGAGTGGGCCGATGAGCCGGCGACCGATTCCAACAGCACGGCGCGCTTCAGACGCCATCCCGTCTCGGCCAGCAAGATCAAAGGGACGATGATTGCGCAATTTCCCCAACGACTGGTGATCAAGTATGAATCCAACGGCATGCGTGATCCGTTCGAGACGCTGATTAACGATACAAAAACGTTTAACTCGCCCACGCAACAGGGGATTCCCAATGTCGATGGCCTCCGTCTGGTGGGTGTGATTATCTCGCGTCAAGGCGGCAACCGCGCCCTCCTGCAGGACAAGGGCGGCTTGAGCTATATGATGGAGTCGGGGGACAAAGTACGCAACGGGTATGTCCTGCGCATCGAAACCGGCCGCGTGTACTTCCAGGTGTTTGAGTACGGCTGGTCGCGGACCATTGCGCTGAAAATTGCTGAATCCTAATGAAAGGCTGGTGTTGACATGACGTGGAGTAAACGCAACCTCATAGCGCGGGGGCTGGCGATGACGCTGCTCGTGGGAATCTTTCTCACGGCCGCGAACGCCGATCAGCCGAAGGATCCGTCGCAACCAATCAAGAATCTTCAATTTCAGGCGGCTGATATCCGGTCGGTCTTTACGTTTCTTGCCGACTACGGCGGTGTAAACGCCGTGGTGGCTCCCAAAGTTCAGGGGTCGGTTACCATCAAGCTGAACGATGTCCAGTGGCGCGAGGCCATGGATATCATCGGCCAGACATACGATCTGGCGGTGGTCGAAGAGACCAAGGGGTTCATTCGGATCGTTCCGTCGGAGGACTATCGCAAGGAAGTCAGTGATCAGCGCAAACACGACGCCGAGCAACAGCAGTTAATTCCGCTCGAGACCAAGATCGTACAGATATCGAACTCGACCTCAGACGACGTGGTCAAGGCCGTCAAATCACTCATGACCGCCAGGGGCCAGGCGACCAGCGACCCGCGCTCCAACTCGATTATTCTGCAGGAAGTGCCTACTAACCTGCCCATAGTGATGAACTACATCTCCCAACTCGACAAACCAGCCAAGCAGATCAAAATCTCGGCGCAATTGCTCGAAATCAATTCCAACGCGCTCGAAGAGCTTGGTGTGAAGTGGCAGGCCGACGGCACTTACACGACGACGTCGGGCCGACAAGTCCAACAGACGGGCGAAGTACTCGCCAATAAGGGGACCGACGTGATCGGTCGGTACCACATCAAGGCGTTGCAAAAGGGGTGGACGGTTGACGCGGTAGTCGAGGCGCTGGTTCGTGACGGCAAGGGAAAAATTATCGCCCACCCGGAGATTACCACTCTTGACAACAAGGAAGCCCGAATTCAGATGGGCCAAAAAGTGCCGATCAAGCAGTACGACGAGGCCGGCAACGTGATTATCAAGTTTCAGGAAGTGGGCACCATTCTGGTCGTGACGCCGCATATCACGGCGGAGAACCAGATTCTGATGCACCTCAAACCGGAGCGTTCGACCTATGCCTTTGACCCGAACGGCGTGATCATCAATACCAACAACGCTGAGACCAACGTGATCGTGGCCGACCAGCAGACCGCGGTCATAGGCGGACTGACCACCCAGGACGAGCTGACTTCGGAAGTGGGCGTACCGATCCTCAAGGATATCCCACTCCTGGGGTACTTATTCAAGTTCAAACAGACCCGGACGGAGAATCGCGACCTGGTCATTTTTGTCACCCCGACGGTAGTCGACGCCAACCTGGCCGCCAAGAACTGACCCATCAGACAAACCGAATTGACAGATTTTGCCCCTGTGTCCCCGACGCAGGGGCTTTTTCATGAGTAAACCAATGGGCCCCGACTGCCGATAGAGAAAGAGGAGACGAATTAATCGCCTTGATGACAACAGTATAAACATATCACGTCGTGACAGGAGAATCCATGGGTACGCAGAAAACGCTCCGGTTATGGGCCGTATGCGCGCTTGGCGCTCTGGCTCTGGTGGTTGCCGGCTGTAGCTCAAAGAGCAAAGTTGACACCGCTCCCAGCGGGACCACGATCAATGTGACCGCCAGTCCCAGTTCAATCAACTCTGGCGGTACGGCGGTGGTCGAGGCCCTCGTCCAGAACGGCACCACGCCCTTGGCCGACCGCATTGTAACTTTCCAGGCCAGCCCATCCAGTGCCGGATATTTCACGCCGGCGGTGGATACGACCGACGCGTCCGGCGCGGCGGCTACAGTGTACACGGCCACCAGTTCAGGTCCGGTGACTATCACTGCCGCGGTGAGCGGTTCGTCATTGTCGGATAACGTGGCGCTGTCCGTGGCCAACGGCGGCGGAGCCGGTTCGGGCAACGTTACGGTAGCCATAACGCCCAGTCTGCTCTTGGCCAACGGCACAGACACGGCAAATGTCAGAGTGACCGTGCGCGATGCGCTGGGTCAGACCGCGCCCGATTCCACTGTGGTCAAGATCGTGGCCGGCGAAAAGTTTATTGACAAAGATGAAAACGGTTACTGGTCGGCGGGAATCGATTCTCTGGTGTTCGACGCCAATGCCAACGGCAATTGGGACGCGCTGGGACTGATACCATCGACAGCCATGGTGACCGGCGGTCAGGGACAGGTGAGCGTCAAATATATCTCGGCGCCGGACGCCTATACGGTTTATATCAAAGCGACCGTTAACGACAAAGGGATTACCGGATTCGGCGAAGCCGCCGTCCAATTGTCGCCGAACACGTCGGTCAATTCAATCTATCTGACTTCGGATTCGTTGAGTCTTCGGGTCAAGTCAACCGGTGGTATCGAGACCGGCTTGTTGCGGGCTACCGGTTACGATATCAATGGTAATCATGTTCCGGAAGGTCTGACGATGAATTTCGTCATTCTGGACGGTCCTGGTGGCGGGGAGCATCTTAGTTCAGTCGGCTACGGTCCTTATGCGGCAGTCACCAATAGCCAGGGGATAGCTTCCGCGCCGATCCACTCCGGCACGGTATCGGGGACTATCCGTATTCGCGCCTATATCGACACCGTATTGTCCAATGCGACACAGGTGCTGGTGGCTTCGGGTCCGCCGCAACATATTGCGATTGGCGCCGAAAAGTGCAACGTCCCATATTTTTGCGTCGTGGGCGGGGAAAACAAAATCACGGCGGTGGTCTCCGACCTGTATAACAATCCCGTCATTGATTCCACGGTCGTGTACTTCAGTTGCGACGAGGGGTCTATGAAGGCGTACGAAGCGCGGACCCAGGAGCATGAAGGTATTGCGACCACCAAGTGGTTTTCCATGGGTCCCGTTGGCAACGGCATTGTGATGATTTAT
>JBGOTX010000082.1:0-7316 GCA_041476705.1 Candidatus Zixiibacteriota bacterium | reverse complement strand
TGGTGAGCTTATGGGGATTACCAGCAGATGAAAGTCATAACGAAAGCTGAGGACCTGACTACCAAACCGGATAAGACCGCTGCGGGTTTTATTTGGCAGGCAAAGGAAAAGACAGTTAGAGCCGCTGAAATCATCGGAGAGGCGATTTCGATCAAGAAACGGCTCGATGCCTGTCACTCGGTCGCGGAAATAATCAAGGACCGCAAGCTGAAGGGTGCAGTACTATTCTGTGCCGGTCTTTCAGTCAAAGCTCAGGGCCATTTGAGCGACTCTCAACTGCGAATAATCGCCAAGAAGACGCTAGAAGAAATTTCAGCGAGCGGATCCGATCTGGGTACGGAGGTCTTATACCGTTACCTGCTTACTGCCGGTGAATCGCTTGGGGGCACGATGAGGAATCTGGTTGGCGCTTTTGCGCAGAAATTATTCGCGAGTTTGGTTGAAGAAAAGTTGCAGAAAGCTCGTGTGAAGTATGCGAGAATGGAATCTGGCTCTGGCAAAGTACAGGTTATTCATTGGAGAGATCGCGTACTTGTCTTTGACAAGACCCCAAAGTTCCTAAAGAAGAATGTCGACGTAATCCTTCTGTCCGGAAACGCCGCTGATTTTCAGGAAAACGACCTGCTCAATTCAAGAGAAAACTATTTGGCAGTCGGAGAACTCAAAGGCGGCATTGATCCAGCTGGAGCTGACGAACACTGGAAGACAGCAAAATCGGCTCTCCAGAGAGTGCGAGAGGTTTTTGAGGATGGGACAAGTCCGAAGCTGTTCTTCATCGGAACCGCTATCGAAGACCACATGGCTCGGGAAATTTTTCGCGAACTTTCCACCGGCAAATTGGAGGCCGCGGCCAATCTTACGTCAGAGGAGCAGACCTCAACCTTAATCGACTGGCTGATTTCTTTGTAGGCTTTCTCCACACATATACGCACTTACGAAGCTCGCGCCTTCCGTGTCTTCCCATCTGTTGGCTACTATTGCCTTTTCCTTTGGTAAGTTTCCAAATGGTTTCCACTTCAAGACCGGCGACTTTCGCGAACTCGGACAAAATCAGATCAACAGGCACATGTTCGCCATTGTAGCTCACATTGTCATTTACCATGACAAAATGGCCGCCAGGATTTATGACGCGTGCGCATTCATGAATAACCAAGGCCATTTCGAGAAAGTAGTTGCGAACCATACGCACAATTCCTGGATTGTTGAGCCGTTCGTTGTCCCGTTCGCTTTGCAGGAACCTCAGGATTTCCTGTAAAGCGGCCTGGTGTTCGAAAGCCGTTGTCGCTGAATTGAAAAGGGCAGAGGCGTGCTTTGCCTTGTAGAAGGATTCAAGCTGGTCAATCTTTTCCTTATTTTCAACTGTGCAGGAGAGCATGGCCTGCCGTAACGCTCGTATTCGATCTTCGCCGGCGCCCAAGAAAACGAGTTCGAGCGCATACGTTCGGGTGTAATCGTAACGATTGCAGTACGGCGGAGAAGTGAGAATAAGGTCGAACTGATTGGCCTCAATCTCCGACAGCTTCGTTAAACAAGAGTCTTCAAAGAGCGTGATTTCGTGAAGATGGTTATCCGTCGGCTCATTATCAAAAAGATCATTCGGCATGTCGCTCATGTCATTCCGCATGAGATCCAACTGACCGAGAATGGCTTTCTTGAAGGACAGAATGGGGCCTTTATCGAAATCTTTGGAGGCATAGGAGCGACCAGCCCGTTTGTCCCACCGTAAATACTGGCCATCCTTGCGCGTAAAACTAATGGACTCAAGAATGGCGAAGGCGGCAAATTCCAAGAGTTCCCGTATCCCTTTATCATTGAAGCGCTTTCTGCAAAAGCTGAGGTACGAGTGCAACTGCTCCTCGGTCTCTTCTGGAAAGGCGCCACGCGTGATATTCACATGCTCAAAAGCTGGTGCTGCCTTCTGTGAACTTGTCCAGAACTCTTCCTTCACCCGTCCAATGGCTTTTTCAAAGGTCTCCAGCTTGACCTGTTCTTGAGCTAACCGGGCCCGTATTGCGTATACTCCAACAGGGAGTAACTCAATGCCGGTAGTCTCCCAACCTCTTGAACGGGCCGCAAAAAGTGAGGAGCCAGCTCCCGCGAAAGGATCAAGTAGCCGTCCCGGTCTGACTGTCAGCTGACCAATGATATAATCCACCATTGGACGGGAAAAGCCTTCTTTGTACTTGAACCACCGGAAAAAGGGAGTGGTTTTGTTGGCCTGAAAGCTAACAAGTTGTCGACTCAGGTCTGCATTCGTTACGATGAGCTTTTCGTATGACCTCTCAAGCAAGTCACGAGCCGTTGACGGGCATTTAGGGGCGGCTTCAGACGCTTTTGGAATAGTGATTTCAGTGGGAATCCTCATTTGTGCTGGAATATATGGAGATTAAATCGGTGCAACTATCACATTTTGAAGGCGATTTTGCCCCAGCCGGGGCTAGGTAACTCTGAGTGACCGTGACCATAAAGATTACCCTATACGGCATTCAGTTAGGCCCCCTGAATAAATCCTTGACCTTCGGGTGTATAAGGGTTGAGATTACCGGCAGACGCGAAGCAGACGGAAAGAGGACAAGGAGAGCTGATATATGAAGAAACTACTGACACTTGTGGCGGTGCTGTTGCTGGCGGTCGGATCGGTTGATGCCGGTCGGAAACGCGAGAAGTCGGGGACCGTAGACGGACGAGTCTACACCGACACCAAGTACGGCTTCCAGTTGACCGCCGATGACAACTGGAACATGAAGACCTTGGATGCCGACGGATCATTCCGGCTGGTCCTGACCCAGAAGAAGTACGATATCCCGCCGGCGTACCTGAGCACACCGGACTACACCAAAGTGCCACGGATTATTTTGTATGTCGACACCACCCAGATGGGAGCGTTCCCATTTGTCGATTCGCTGGTCAGCAAGAGCTTCAAATCCAAGCAAAAGTCCGAAATGCTCAGGGAGTTTGAAATCCTGGCCGAGCCCGAGGTCGTTTCGCACGGACGCACCCCGTTTACGGTCGGAAGCGATAAGGGAGCAAGGTGGGATGGCCACGCCAAGTACATGAAAGTAGTGCAAATATCGGCCTCCGATGTCGGCGGCAAACGAGTGAACGGGGCATACTCCGGGTCGGTAATCGCTCTGAAGCATGATAATCTTATCCTGGTGTTCCACATCATTTCCGAAGAGACTTTCTTCCAGACGGTGAATGCTGAGGCCCTCAAGATCATAAATTCTCTGACCTGGCCTGCCCCGCCTACAAAATAACCGTTCGTTCGGTCTGGCGAGCCGGCCTCGGGCCGGCTTTCTTTTTGGTATTGACCCACTTACTCGACTGGGGTATCTTGGCTGGACAAGACCGGTGAGGGAAAGCGGATTTCGGTATGTGGGTATTCAGAGCGCTCCTGTTGGCCATTCTGGTGATTCTTCTTATTGCCTTTGCGTATAACAACTTGTTGCCCGACCAGGTGGTTGATGTGCATCTGTCTCCGCTGGCGCACGATTATGTCGATGTGCCGGTCGTGACGGTGGTCTTCTGGGCCTTTGTGGCCGGAGCGGCGCTGGCCCTGTTGTTATTTCTGACCGGGTATATAAATCAGCTCATTGTCATTCGCCATCTGCGGCGTCAGGTCAAAGCGCTTGAAACCGAGTTGTCGATTTTGCGCAATCGACCCATTGAAGACTCGGCCTCGCTGTTGAGCGGCGCCGACAAGAAATCGGCTCTGCAGACATCGCCGTTTGGGGAAAGCTGAACCAATGGTTGAATACGTACTGTCATTACTGGTGTTGTTTTTCGGCGCGGTGGCGTTTTATCTGGTGTATGACCGGTTTATCAATCGACCGAAAGTGCAGGAATCGTCCCTGTATGTGGAAGCGCTCCGGGACCTGCTTGATGGTCGTCAGGAAGCCGCCTATACCAAGCTTCGCCAAGTAGTCTCCGAAGATTCGGCCAATATCGATGCCTATCTTCGTCTCGGGCAGATACTCCGTGACAACAACCAACCGGCGCGGGCCTTGCAGATTCATAAGGACCTGACCCTCCGTGCCGGATTGAGCCGTCAGCAGAAAGTAGCGATTCTTCGCCAACTGGCCGCCGATTACCTGGCCACCGGAGATCTCGTCACGGGCGAGGCCGCGCTAAGAGAGTTGTTATCCCTCGACGGCAACAGCTACTGGGCGCACAGCCAGATGCTTGCTCTGCAGGAGAAGGGTCAGCTCTGGGAAGCGGCGGCCGAAACCGCCGAGCAGATTCTGAAACTTGAGGCGGGCAAATCCAAAAAACCGCTGGCCCGGTACAAGGCCGCCCATGGCGATCAGTTATTCAAGCAGAAAGAGTTCCACAAGGCGCGTATCGCCTACAAGGAAGCGATCAGCATCGACCCCGCCTATGTGCAGGCCTATTTGTCGATCGGCGACTCGTATTGCGAAGAACAGCGGTATGAAGACGCGGTGACGTTCTGGACCAAGCTGATCACGGCCGTGCCGGAACAGGCGCATCTCGTGATCGATCGGTTGAAAACCACGCTGTTCGAACTGGGCCGCTACGGCGACATCGTGGACATCTGTCAGGACATACTCAACTATGCGCCGGGGAACGCGGTCGCGCGCCGAACGATGGCGGAGTTTCATCAACGAAAAGGGGACAGCGATATGGCGATCGCTATTCTCGAACAGTTGGTGGAGGACTACCCCGACGAGCGCGGCGTGGCGCTTGATCTGGTCCGTTTGTATCACGAAAAGGGGGACAGGAAGAAGCTGTCGGATCTGTTGCGCACGCTCGAACGCCGGCGGGAACACCAGCGTAGCGGCTCATCGGAAAAATCGTCGGGCAGTCCCTTACCGCTCCGGGTCTGACGCCCGGTGCGTCCGCGCGGTCATATCATTGCCATGAACCGTCTCTTTGTATTTTCAATCGTTATTCTGGCGGTCGGTTTTTCATCCCATACCGCCCGGTCGGCGGACACATATTCGCTCATTATGCAGGGGAAACTCGATGAAGCGCGGGAGGCACTGGATCAGCTTGAGGGGGACTCGGCCGAGACCGGTGCCAATCTTTTTTTTCGCGCTTTGCTCGAACCGGATGGCGGTCGGTCGGCGAAATTGCTTGAACGGGCGCTCAAGCGTTCGCCCGATGAAAAATATCGCGACGAAATTCGCCTTCGGCTGGCGCAATTCTACATTCTCACCGGCGACTACCGCAACGCCACCGAGGTGATTGACGCCGGCAAGCCGGTGTCAGTTGGTACTCCCGCGGCCTCGTTCGACCGGCTTCGTATTCTCATTTTAGAAAAAACCAATTCATTCGATGACGCCCGAGCGCGGTTGAGTCAACTTCAGAAAACAGCAGTGGGGGACGAGTGGCGGCGCTGGGCTCTGATCGACCAGGCCCGGCTGTCGCTGGCCTTGAGCAAGGACAAAGCCGCGAACAGCGCGCTTCAGTCGCTGGCCCGCGACAAGAGCGGTGCGGTGCTCCCTCAGGCGCTCTACCTGCTTTGCCGCGAGGCGATCGACCGGGGACGGGTCGACGACGCCGCGCGATGGTACAACATGCTGAAGGAAGCGTATCCGGGCGCGGTCGGCCTCGATGCTTTGACTGACAAACTTGGAAGTATGCCGACCGAGCCGTCGAAAGACACCCGGGCCGAGCGCGCGACCGGCACGTTTTACTCGGTCAAGGTCGGCGTGTTTGCGTCGACTGAAAACGCCGCCGCACAGGTGGATCGATTCAAGCGGATGAAAGTGAAAGTCGAGTCGGTGCAGAAGACCATCGGCGGGAAAAAGTACGCGATCGTATATGCGGGCCGGTACGCCTCGTTTGACGACGCCGAAAAGGCCAAACAGGATTTTGAATCGCAAACCGGCGAGCAGTATCAGGTGGTGGCCCGATGACCGGCGCCTCCGATCAGAACTCGTTCACGCCGCTCATGCGCCAGTATCAGGCGGTCAAGGCGATGCACCCCGACAAGATTCTCTTTTTCCGGATGGGGGATTTTTATGAAATGTTCGGCGACGATGCGGTCAAGGCCGCGCCGATTCTCGGCATAGCCCTGACCTCGCGCTCCCACGGCAACAGCGAGCGGGTACCGCTGGCCGGAGTGCCGTATCACGCCGCCGACCGGTATCTGGCCAAATTGCTGGCGCACGGTCTCAAGGTGGTTGTGGTTGAACAGGTCGAGGACCCCAAAACCGCCAAGGGGATTGTGAAGCGCGAAGTGGTCGAGATTTTAACCCCCGGCACGGCCACGGTCGAGGCCTCCGATGACCCGATCCGCTCACTCGGTCTGGCCGCAGTGTTCGGCTCCGACGCCAAGACTATCGGTGTGGCAACGCTTGATCTCTCGACCGGCCTGTTCATGATCGACGAAGGCCCGGTGTCCGAGGTGATCGAACGTCTGCGCGTGGCCGAACCGAACGAGATTCTCTATCCGGATTCGCTCGGCAAGGAGTTTGTCGATACCTGGCTGGTGACGATTGGACGGTCGCCGTTGTTGAGTCCGCTCGAATCGTGGCACTTTGACTATGCCGGCGCGGAGCGCGACCTCAATGAATTGCTCGGGACTTCGACACTCGAAGGATTTGGCATTCGCGATTGCCGACAGGCGGTGATCGCGGCCGGAGCGATAGTCCGGTATCTAAGGGAGAATCATCGCGACAAATTGGGACATCTCAACCGCATCTCCCGTTGGGACAGGGCCGACCAGATGACGCTCGATTACGGCACGGTGAGGAATCTGGAGCTGGTGCGGAATCTCGCTGACGGCGGTTCCGATCACACGCTCCTGTCCACTGTCAATCTGTGCCACACCGGCATGGGAACCCGTCGACTTCAGCAGGCGCTGACCCATCCCTGGCGGGCGAAAAGCCGGATCGAACGCCGCCAGGCGGGAGTGGCCGAACTGGTGAAAAATCGCGATCTCTGTTATGCCCTGCGTCAGCACACAAAGAATTTGCCCGATCTCGAGAAACTCTCCGGTCGGGTTGGTATCGGGCGGGTCAATCCGCGCCAGATGCTGGCTATTCGCGATGTCCTGACGGTCGCGGCCCGTATCAAAGCACAACTCGCGCCGGCCCACTCGCCGTTACTCATCCAGATTGCAGACTCGTTTCCCGATGGTCGGGACCTGATCGAAACAATCTCGAAAGCGCTGACCGATGATCCGCCGCTGGCGATCAACAAAGGGGGGATGATCCAGCCGGGGTTCTCGCCGAAACTCGACTCGCTCAATGATTCCATTCGCGAGGCGCGACAGTATATCGGCCAACTTCAGAAGATCGAGCGGGAGCGGACCGGTATCACCAGCTTGAAGGTCGGGTTCAACAAGGTCT
>JBGOTX010000081.1:0-7414 GCA_041476705.1 Candidatus Zixiibacteriota bacterium | reverse complement strand
TACAAACTTCCGCGCGTGCTCATGTGGTTCACCGGCAATATCGGGTATCACCACGTGCATCACCTGAATTCGCGCATCCCCAATTACAATCTGCCCAAATGTCACAAGCAGATTCCCACTCTTCAGACCATCAGACCGGTCAAACTCTTTACCAGCTTGAAAGCTTTACGCTATCGACTCTGGGATGAGGATAAGGGAGAGATGGTCGGATTCCGGGCGGTGCGGCGTCGGCAGGAAGTCAGTTAGAATTGGAGAGTGAGACGGTCTCGCGCCCACTCACTCTCTATGTCCTACAACCGAGGATATGCCGTTTTACTGCCCCAGCTTGAACCCCGTCCAGATTCCCACTAGACCGCCGATAAGTCCGCCCAACAAAGACTGAAACGACAGCGCACCCGCACCCCAAAGGGTCGGGATCCAGCCACCCACGAACGAACCGATCGTGAGGAAGAGGTAGATCATGAATCTTCGATTCATGCCCGAAGTATATGCGGGAATAGACCAAACCGCGCCACAAGAACTTTCGCGGTGCCATGGAAATCAAGAATGCCGGAGGCCGGAATCGGTACCCTACCGACAGATGTTCTCGCAAGGGAATGGGGCAGATCGACTTCCACCTGAAGTATGGCTTTAGGTCGTCCCTATCCGCAAGAACCGGCCTAAAGTCCAACAAATCTTAACTCCTGTCGGACTACATGTGCCACTGGCCGACTTCCTTCGCGTTGCATCGATGATTCGCAAGTGAGCAAGCACTAGTTCTTCCTTTTTTCAGTTACCACCCCACAAATCCCTTGGAAAAGCGACAATTCGGCCGTTTATTCCATCTAGGGTTTTCCACGACTTGCTCCCGGTAGCGTCACTCCCGGAGAACCCGAACAGAGAGCGGCCGTAACCTCAGCTCATCTCTCTGATCGTCACATAGTATATGCTTATGTTAGTCGTAGCGATGGATAGGTCACACAAACAAGGGGAGGATACCATGATCACACGGCGTTTCACTCTGGCGGCGTGTTTTGTGCTTGCTCTCATTTCTGCTCCCCGAGCAGAGATTGTTCAACCCGACATCCAAGTCCGGGTGTATTTGGATTCTCCTGGGCAGGCACAACTACTGTCACAGTCATCACCAGACATTGTTTATCGGGACAAGAACTGGGTTGAAATAATCACTACCGACACGGAAATGCAGTCGCTCAGAGATCGGGGGTTGAGGGTGGAGGTTATCCGTCCGAGCGCGTCCCGATATTATCGAGATCGGCTCAAGACGGCGACGACGGCCGGCGCCCTTGGCAGCATGGGCGGGTATCGCACGATTGAGGAAATCGATAGGAAAGTCGACTCGATCATTAGCGGCCATCCGTCGATTGTCGCCCCAAAAGTGACTATCGGATTTTCTATCGAAGGAAATCCGATTTACGCAATCAAGATATCAGACAACCCGGGTGTCGATGAAAATGAACCCGAGGTGTTGTACTTTGCCGAACTTCACGCGCGGGAAGTCATAACCCCGGAGGTGATTCTGTCATTCATGGATCGGCTCACAACCAATTATGGAACGAATCCCGAGATCACCGACCTCGTAAATTCGCGCGAGCTTTGGTTTGTACCTTATTCCAATCCCGACGGGTATCTGTGGAATGAGTTTACGAATTACGAAGGGGGAGGGATGTGGAGGAAGAACCGGCGGGTAAATGCCGGAGGATCGATCGGTGTGGACCTGAATCGAAATTGGGGATACAAGTGGGGGCATGACAATATCGGATCCTCGAACAGCCCTTCCAACGAAACGTATCGCGGCAGCGGGCCGTTTTCCGAACCCGAGACACAGGTATTGAGGGATTTCATCATAAGCCGGCCCTTTGTGATTACGTTCAGTCTTCACGCCTATCAGAACTGGATTATGTGGCCGTGGGGGTACGATTACAAGTACACGCCGGATAACGACGTCTTTACGATGGTTGGAGACTCCGTCGCGGCATACAACTATTATTGGCCGGTGCCCGGTTTTATGCTGTATTTGACCAACGGCGACAGCGAGGACTGGAGTTACGGGGAGCAAACGCTCAAGCACAAGTGCCTTTCCCTCATAATGGAAATAGGCAACTATAATGACGGCTTCTGGCCGCCGGTGAGCCGAATTCCGGAACTTGTAGCGGAGAATATGCCGGTGCTACAATATGTGGCCCGTGTAGCTGGAGCCCCGTATGTACAGCGGGCGCCTGAATCGCCGGTTGTCATTGCCGGCCCGGCGTCGGTCGACAGCGCCAATTATACGATTTGCTGGCACTCGCAGGATACCCTAAATCCCGCTACTCGATTTGAGTTGGTGGAACTCCGTCAACCGTCGGTAGTCATTGATTCAGCCGACGATTTCGACCGCTGGATCAGTCAAGAGTTTCAGGTGACGAGCAGTCAGAGCAAATCGTCTCCAAGCAGCTTCACTTCGGAGGGATGGTATTGGACGAAACCGTCGATCACCGCAAAGTACCCATATCTGGTACAACCGAACGATTCATTCTCATTTTGGACGTCGTATAAATTGGAGTATGATCTGGCATACATCTATGCGGAAGTGTCGACCAATGGATTTGTGTTTGAGCCGATAAAGGGCAACCTGACGAAAATGGGCGGCTATTATGCGGTAAACCGCAACCATGGCATCACCGGGAACTCTAACGGCTGGGTCCGGGCGGTATTTGATTTGTCCCCGTTCGTGGGACAATCCATTTGGTTGCGCATTTCTTACTATAGTTACAGTTGGATGGACGGGCGATATGCGTATTTCGATGATATCTCTATTGTGCCGAACTACAAACAGCAGACGGTGATCTCATCCACTCTTACGGATACGTGCGCCTCGTTCGATAACCGGCCACTCGGTCATGCCTATTATGCAGTGAGAGCGATGGATGCCCAAAACCAGTGGGGGAGGTTTTCCGCACTGTCGAACGTGTATGTAACCAATTATCGTAGGTGTTTTGATTCAGATGCCGACGGATACGGTGACCCTGGTTATGTCGGCGATACGTGCGCCACGGATAATTGCCCGACGATCGCAAACTCTGATCAGGCCGATAATGACGCCGACGGAGTTGGAAATGCCTGCGACAACTGCGTTGATGTTGCGAATTCCGATCAATTAGACTCGGATGGCGACGGCGTAGGAAACGCCTGTGACAATTGTCCCAACAGGCCAAATGCGAGTCAGGCGGATGCCGACCACGACGGTATCGGCGACGCCTGCTGTTGTCTTGCAAGTACCGGCAACGTCGACGACGATCCGGACAAACTTGTTGACATCTCCGATCTGATAGCGCTGGTCAACTACCTGTATGTACCACCCTTCACCCCGCTGGGTTGCTTATTTGCGGCGAATACCGATGGCGATCCGGGCAATCTCGTCGACATCTCCGACCTGATAGCGCTGGTCAACTACCTGTATGTCGCACCCTTCACACCGCCTGCAGTGTGTCCATGACCCTTACGAAACAGTAGAAGAAAGAAAGGCCATCTTCGATAAGAGGGTGGCCTTTTCATTTACCGCAGAAAATAATGCTACGAATGCGGGGATCATGAAGTTCGATGAAGAATGCCGGAGGTCGGGCTCAGTACAGTACCGACATGGCGATTTCGTGATTCTAACCTACAGTTACAGGCGGGCAGGGTAGGGGGCCGAGCAAGGGCGCTGAAGTGGGAAGGCAGCCCATATTGATGTTCGGCCCTTGGTCGGCAAAGACAGAGCGGTTTGAAAGAGGTAGAAAAAACGGGATGGATCACAGCGAAGGATTAGACCATCCGGGATCAAGCACAGATACGCCGAGATAATCCGACTCCTGTCATATTCGGTCCTTCCACCGACTGTCACTGCACCTGAAATGTCATGCTGGCGGAGCGTCCGTAGGTGTCGACGCAAAGAAGTTGATGGGTGCCTGCAACCGGAGCATAGAAGACGGAGCTGTCGCCTGAAGCGGAAGCGAAATATTGTCCGTCTATGAACCAATGCGCTCGTCCAGCATCGGCCGGCAATGCCGCCTTAAAGAGAATTTGTTGAAACTTCCTTGGGGAAGTCGGGCGCATGACATAGACGGCGTCGCGTTCCGGCGACGTAATGGCGGGACCGTCGCCGGCCAGCTCTCCATTGCAGTTCGGATTATGGGGCGGCGCCGCAGCAATCATTCCTCTTGAAGTCAGCCAGGCAGACATGCGCGGAGGCCAGGTCTCAGCTACTATTTCCCTCTTCTGCTTGTCTACGGCACAGTGATTGCACAACGCGTATCCGGTTTTTCGGTCAATCATGATCCTGCGGTGGACGCTACATTCGACCGCAGGAGAAACCCCGATAATATACTGTTCGCCTATTCTGTCCGTGCAGGCCGCTCCCGCAACCTGTCCGCTGACGGCGCAAACTGAGCGAAGCCCGATTCCCGTCGGCATCTCAAACTTACGCATCTGTTCATTTTGATGCAGTTGGTTGAAAATATCAAACATGAGAGGCGCGGATATTTCGGCGCCGACGATTGCGACCGACCCCTCGGCAGAAAAATTGCCCGCCCAAACACCGACCGTGTAGTCCGGATCGTAGCCGACCGCCCAGGCATCTTTCCGCCCGTACGATGTGCCGGTCTTCCATGCCACGCGCGGCAAATTGGGTGTGAACTCCCAACTTGTCGGAAGATCGGGTCGCTTCAGTTCCGAGAGGATTTCGGTCACAAGATACGACGCCCGAGGCGAAAACACCCGGCATGGCTGCATTGCAGATTCCCCCTTAACAAACCGAACCGGCTGGAAAGTTCCGCCCCGCGCCAGCGTCGCATAGAGACTCGCGAGTTCGGTCAGATTGACCTCGCACGATCCAAGGATGAGGGGAAGACCATAGTCGGTGTATGGCCGGTTCAGGGTGGAAATCCCGCCGGCCTTAAGAGCGTCATATAGTTCTTTCAACCCCACTCTGGAAGTCAAGTTCACGGCAGGCACGTTCAATGACTGAATCAGTGCCTCGGACACTGACACAATCCCGTGGTACTGCTCATCATAATTGATCGGAATGTACCCGGCGTAGTTGATTGGGAGGTCTTCGACCTTTAGCTCCGGCGAGATAATCCCCTTGTCGAATCCGAGTGCGTAGGCAAACGGCTTGAGCGCCGAGCCGGGCGACCGCGGCGCCAGAGCGCCGTTAACCTGACCGTGGTGCTCGGTATCGCCAAAATCGGCCGATCCGACCATCGCCAATAGCTCTCCGGACCGGTTGTCCAGCACGACGGCAGATAAATTGTGAATTCCTTTGTCGGCCAGGTGCGCCTGGTAATTCCGAGCCAGACGCTCACAGGTTATCTGCAGGCGAAAATCAATGGTCGAATTGATATAACTGATGACCGGGTGGGCAGCCATCACCGTCTGACAAAAGTGCGGCGCGGTGATTGGCGCCAAAGTTCGATTGAAAGGAATTTCTTCTTTGAGCGCCTGTGAGAAGTCGGCCGACGAAATGACGCCCTTGCCAATGAGCGTCGAGAGTACTTTATTTCGACGCGCGGTGCACATTTCCAAATTCTTATCGGGCCGGAATTTGGTTGGCGACGCCGGAAGGGCTGTCAGCACTGCAATCTCTGACAACGATAGTTGAGTCGGCGGAATACCGAAGTACAAATATGATGCCGCGCCGATTCCTTCAATATTCCCGCCGTACGGCGCCAGATTCAGATACAACTCCAGAAGTTCCTTTTTCGAGTAAAAGATCTCCAACTGCATGGCCCTCAGGATTTCCACAAGCTTATTTGGAATGGTTCGTTCCTTCGGTTCCATCATTCGAGCAACCTGCATGGATATGGTGGAGCCGCCGCGGACAATATGTCCGGCCCTGATGTCGGTGATCGACGCCTGTATCAGGGCCATCGGATTGACTCCCGGATGCCAGTAAAACCATCTATCCTCACAGGTAAGCACCGATTTCACAACCAGTGGCGACACTCTGTCCAGCGAAACAGGCAGACGCCAGTAACCATCGGGCGACGTAAAACGATTGAGAAGGTGACCCTCCCGGCTGAAGATGAAAGTAGAGCAGGGGCGATGAAGCTTCCCGGTGGGAAGAGGAAAGACCACCCAGTTCAGGAGGACAAGGACCGCCGCAGAGATTCCGGTGATTGCTGAGATGCGACGCAATCGTCGGTCACTAATCGAAATCCTGATCCAGCGTCGCTTATTTCCAAGAGGGTTCTTCATGTTCATTACCGTGAAATCAGGACAGTTCCTGATGACGCACTGCTCCCGATGAGCGGATTGTACATACATTCCGCCGCTACCGGTGGAACTTTGAACACTCCGGCCGAGATTGCTCTCAAGCTATAGTAGAACTTCACCTTATTGCCCGGATACAGATTGGTGAATATGAGAAGCCGGTCATCGCGAATGTCCTGATAGTCAATCGACGCTCCCTGTTCAGGTATCCACGACAGGCGCGGACTGGATTTGAGGCGTGGGTTCTCTATTTCAAATCCAGCGGGCAGGAGATCGTTGAGGACCACGTTTTGAAGGGGCTTGGTGGTACTTTCGGCCGTTATCACGCAGACCACCCGGCTTCCCAGTTTCACATTTTTCAGATCAACCGGCCGAGCGTCCTCATCGAGATACTCACGCCGAACCGCCATGCCGTGATCGAATTCCGGAGCTGAGTTACCGGTTGGGACGCCGCTGGCCTGCCAGTAATAAAAGCAAGTTCCATCGCCCGTATTCACACCGAGTGAAACGCTCTTGCCACCGAGATCTTTGCGAATCAGACTGAAACCTGTCGAATCCAGGGTGAGGGTTTTCTCACCTTCGATGCGAACTGAGCCGCTATATCCAGTCTGCGACTTGCGTTTGAAGTACTTTCCAAGCGCCATCAGGGCAAAAGCGTTATCCTGGGTCGAGTACCATTGTCCCGCGCTTGCCCTCTCCATCAGCGACTTGGCCACGATATCGGTGGACGGGCCGGTCGGGTCGACCGCGAGCATCGTTTCCAACAGTATGGCGTCTGTCCTGACCGATGAATTGAAATCGCCGCCCGTTTCCGGCTCAAATACGTTTGGTTGGACATCGATTGGCACCAGACGACTCGCCTCGGCCGTATTCCCGGATATCGCCAGCGCCCCCGCCAATTGATAGCGTGAATACGGCACCAGTCCGGCCGGATCAACATGTTTGAGGTAGGTCACGACCCGTTGCTCCAGCCGACCCACCTGGGCCAGCACGTAAGCGGCGTAGATGCGATGGGCATCAGTGAGGTCCTTGGTGGGCTTACCTTCGGCCATGTCCTCCAAATGGTCGTAAATCTGCTCAAGGAATTTCCTGTCGACATAATAACCTGCCTTAGAGGCCTCGGACAGGAAATGAGAAGCATAAATGGTCGACCAATTGTTGCTCTGGCTGGTGCCCGGCCAGTACG
>JBGOTX010000080.1:0-7569 GCA_041476705.1 Candidatus Zixiibacteriota bacterium | reverse complement strand
GATCGCCGCCACCAATGCCGATCTGGAAGATGACGTCAAAGCCGGACGGTTCCGCGCCGATCTGTTTTATCGCCTGAATGTCATTCCGGTGGTTATTCCGCCGCTTCGGGAACGAACCGAAGACATTCCGCTGTTGGTCAATCATTTTGTGGATCGGTACTGTCAGCGCGCCGGTGTGCCAGCCAAGAAAATATCCGCCGAAGCCATGCACCTGCTGGTAAACTTTCCATGGCCGGGAAACGTACGCGAACTTGAAAATACCATCGAACGAGCCATTCTACTGAACCGGAGCGGGATGATCGAAGTCGCAGATTTTCCCGAAAAGCTCTCGCAGGCCGCCCCGACCAATTTTATCAATGAGGCCGACCCGGCGACCCCGACCCTCGAGTCCATCGAAAAGGCGTATATCCATTTCGTGATGACCCAGGCCGAAGGGAAAAAGGCCGAGGCGGCGCGGATTCTGGGTATCGATGCCTCCACGCTCTATCGCAAGATCGAACGGTATGGTTTGAAGGGCCAGTTCGGTGGCAAGGCCAAGGGCGCCAAGGAAGAGGGCTGATGATACTCAATTCCGGGCGCGAGAAAACCACCCAAAGGGAAGCGATTCCTTGCATTTTGCAAGAAAACATAGCGTTTTGCCCGTTCCAATCGAGCCAAAAGTTGTGGGAATCGCCCCAACTTAATCTGCCGACGCGGGGGGTAGTTGTATATCGATAAATAGCAATATGATAGGATCGGCGCCGGCTGTTCAAAATTGCTTCGGGACGGTGGCACAAACCTTGCGATTGGGATAGCTGGAAGGATAAACCAGACTCGAACTCTAACGCCTTGAGGAGGTACGTATGTTCAGCATGTTTCGCAATCGTCAGAAGGGTTTCACCCTCATCGAGTTGATGATCGTTGTCGTGATCATCGGCATCTTGGCCGCTCTGGCCATTCCGCGTTTCATGACCGCTTCGACTCGTGCCAAGCAGTCGGAAGCCCGTCAACTGTTGAAACAGGTCTATACCATGCAACACGCCTATCGTCAGGCGCAGAACACCTATGGTGACGGTGGCGTGACCGCCGCCGCCGGTGGATCGTTCGTGCAAATCGGCGTGGAAATCATGCTTGGCGCCCGGTATACCTACGTGATGGTAGCCGCGGCTAATACTTTCACCTGCACCGCGACGGCTAACCTCGACGACGACGCGACGATCGACACCTGGGTAACCGATGAGTCCGGCGTTGTTACCAACACGGTCAACGACGTGACTGGTTGATATACAGCTCACTTGAATCAAAGGCGCCCCTTCCCGGGGCGCTTTTTTTTGCCCTCGTCCAGTAGGTCAAGCCGGAACGATGCAAATGAAAGCGGTCGGGTGAGGACGCCCGACTGCACAATCTATATAAGACTGGATTCCGGCCGTCGCCGGAATGACAAGAAGGTGCCGGAATGACGAGAAGAGGCCGAAATTATATTGGCGGTGGCGCGCTTACACGTCGTCCAATGTATGACGTCGGGTTGAGCGGAGTCGAAACCCGACGAGGCCAGGGCCGGGAAAAGATGTCGAAACCACAAGGGATTTCGACCTACCGTAACGGACCCTTCGACAAACTCAGGGCGACGCCGAGAAGAGTGCCGTCATGCGTCCCGGCTTGACGGCCACTTCTGAGAATTGTAGGTCAAGCCGCCTGCGGCTTGACTAGTTGTCGTCGCGTCGAGGGTAGTCGAGACTCGATTCGTCTGTATTGTACAAAAGAGACGGCAGAACCAAAGCTGGTTCTGCCCGACGAATCAACCAAATCATTATGGTTGATTCCCCTGCCGGTCTTCGCTTATGTATCCACTACCTATGTTCAAGACTCTCACCGTTGTCCTCATCTTGCTGGGCGGAGTCCAGCCCCGCCTCTACGCTCAAACCGCACCGGCGGCGGATTCCTCGATTCGGGTGATTCTCCCCGATTCCGTATCCCCCGAGATGTTCGGCCTGAATGACCTGTCTGATTATCTGGGGTTGACCCCGTCGGATATCTCCTTCCGGTCCGACTACACGGAGCCCGATTCGTTTCGTCTCAAAGTTGTTGCCGACCTCATGAGCAAGCCGATCAACATGATCGACTATGCCCGTCAGCTAAAAAACGCCCACGCCAAGGGCCAGCCGGAAATCATTGCTCAGATTCTGTTCGATGATCTGGCCGGTGAATACCAGACCAACCGTGCCGGGGCGTATCGGGCTTCGGGCCAGGAGTTGACCTCGCGGTACAATTTGGTGTACGACAATCTCACGCTTAATCAGCTGCTCAATCGGGTCGCCGCATATACCGATGTTATCATTCCCAAATCGACCGAGATGTCTCTGGCCCTGCTCAAGCCCGATCAGCGGGCTTTCCTGCTCGACCAGTTCAAACGTCTCGAAACGATGGATGTCAGGGATGAGTCCCGTTCCCCCGAGGAGCTCGATTCGCTCGAAAAACTGGATGAACATAACGCCGACAAGTTCACGACCTTTGGGACAAGAATCGACAAAGACCCAATCGTGCAGGCGGGTATCGACTGCTTACGCGATCTTCTGCTCGATATCAAGGCGCTCCGCGATTCGATTGCCAGTGGTAATCTCCAGCCGGACAAACTGCTGGCCGGAAGCGGTGTAACCACCCGCAGTGCGCAGACCAATCTGCTGTTGGGCAAACAGCCGGGGTGGAAAATCGGCGGCACCGGCAACGACTATTACTCGGGCGACCTGACGTTCATCCTCGATTTCGGCGGTGATGACGTCTATGACCTGAGCTATGACCCGAAACATCCTCATCCGGTCATTATCATCGATCTGGGCGGGAACGACACCTATCGTGCCCAAAGTGATTTCGCCATCGCCTCGGGTTGCGAATCGGTCGGTCTGCTGTTGGACTTTGGCGGAAACGACCAGTATTTCGGTCGGTCGTTCGGTCTCGGCTCGGGGTATTTCGGATTTGGGTTGTTGTATGATGCGGCCGGGGATGATATCTACAACGGCGACACACACGTTGAGGGGGCGGGGACGTTCGGGATCGGCCTGTTGATCGATGAATCCGGTCGCGATGCATATCACGCGGCGGTCTACTCGCAGGGGTACGGATTCGTGCAGGGCGCGGGCGTTATCTACGACCGAGAAGGGAACGACACCTATTTCGCCGGAGGCAAATACAAAGATATCCTTCGGTACGAAGATCGGTACCTGTCGATGTCGCAGGGGTTCGCCTACGGTCTCCGTCCGACCCTTTCCGGAGGTATCGGCGCGATTATCGATCTGAAGGGAAACGACTACTACACCGCCGATATTTTCGCCCAGGCCTGCGCCTATTGGTGGGGGGTGGGGATAATTTACGATTCATCCGGCAACGACAATTATCAGGCGTATCAGTACGCACAGGGCACGGCCACCCATATGGCGCTGGGATGTTTGATCGACGACTACGGCAACGACGTCTATTTCGGCAAGGGGCTGATGCAGGGTGTCGGGCATGACTATTCGTGCGGCCTCCTGCTCGACCGTCACGGCAACGATACCTACACGGCCTATGATCTTTCGCAAGGCGCCGGGTCGGCCAATGGTGCGGGGGCGCTGATTGACAACGAGGGTGATGACCGGTATTTCGTGAAAAATCCCGACAACACGCAGGGGTATGGCAACCCGCGACGGGACTTTGGCTCGATCGGCCTCTTTATCGACCTCGGAGGTAAAGACCAGTACGACGGGAACGGGAAGAATAACTATTACTGGCGCACCAAGTCGAAATGGGGGGGTGGGATGGATATAGAACTCGCTCCGAAAGACACTGCTGAGGTGAAGAAATGAGCAGATGTCGCCTCCATTTACATGCTTTGGCGATCCTGGCTCTGGTGGCCGGGTTTTCCGTTGAAGCGCGGGCCGTGAGTTCGTCGCTCCAGAAGCGAGTCGATTCGCTGTTTGTGTTGGCCTCGACGGGAGAAGTCAGGTACAAGGACCTCGTTCAACCGGCCAAGGATTCCATCGCGGCCCTGGGCGTCGATGCCGTTCCGATCCTGATTGACAAGTGTGACACCAAGTCGGCACCCGAGCGCGTGACGCTCATGGAGATACTTAAGAAGATCGGCAAGCCCGCGGTTCCCGATCTGGTCAAAGCGCTGAAGCGTCAGAACGGACTGATTGTCGAGCGGGTATGCGCGGCGCTGGCCGATATCGCCGATTCCGGTTCGGTGCCGGCCCTTATCGGCGTGACCGGACATCCGCGCTGGCAGGTTCGTGAGCAGGCAGTCGGGGCGCTGGGCAAATGCCGCGACCACCGCGCTGATCCAATCGTCGCCTCGGCGCTGACCGACACGATCGGACAGGTGCGTAAATCGGCGGCGGTGGCGTCGGGTCAACTGAAATTGAACGACCTGATACCGCCGCTCGTGCATATGCTCGCCGACGATTTCTACGGCGCCCGGATGTGCGCGCTGGAAACACTGCTCGGCCTCGACACTGCGAAAGTGATACGAATAATCACAGATTCTATGCTATCTTCCAATAAGTTGGTCGGGGATCGGGCCTGCACGGTGCTTGGACAGTTCCATACACCGCAAGCACGAGAGCTGTTGATGGAGCAGACTAAGTCGGACGCGGCCAATCGACGGGCGCATGCCGGAGTTGCCCTGATCACGGCCGACCCCCTCGATAGTTGCGGTCTGCAAAGGCAGTTTGTCGATCCGGAGAAAGACCCGCTGGTGAAGCTGAAGCTTCACTCGGCGGTCGTGGCCGGCAAAACGGCCACGAAATAGTTCGTATAACCTGTCACGTTACGAATTCAATCTATGGCTCTGCGCGACGACACCCGTCGCCTCTCTGATTACCCTGAACGGTATGGGCTCTTGGCGGAGACGGTCGGCGGACGACTGGTGGTCAACGGGTCCGGCTGTTACTGCCGAATCGATACCAGAGTCGATGCGCATGATTCGCTCGGTCGGGTTGAGCTGAGGCCGCTACTCGCGACCACCGCTGTGTCCATCGCCGCTTTCACGCCTGAAGAGGCGTCCGGTGTGGCGCCGCTCTCTGACATAGTCTTTGTCGACACCGAAACCACCGGCTTGGGCGGTACCGGCACGGTGCCGTTTCTAATCGGCGTCGGCTCGGTTACGCCAAGCGGCTTTGAGATTCGCCAGTACCTCCTGCCTGATTACTCCGATGAAGCGGCACTGCTGGCCGATCTCAGATCCGAATTTTCACCTGAGACTTCGTTGGCCTCGTATAACGGCGCGGCGTTCGATCTGCCGCTCATTCGCGACCGGCTGGTGCTCAACCGAGTCGCGCGGGACATCCCCTGCGCGCGGCATTTCGATCTTTTGCATTCCGCCCGCCGGTTATTCAAGCGGCGTCTCAAAGACTGTTCGCTGGTGAATGTCGAGCGCGAAGTATTCGGACACCTCCGAAAAAATGACATCCCTGGTTACCTGATTCCATCGGTGTATTTCGAGTGGCTCAACGAGCAGGCCACCGACAACTTGCAGTTGGTCCTGGCGCACAATCGGCAGGATATCCTGACGCTCTTCTATCTGTGCCACCAGATAGCGGCCGCATTCGCCACCGATGGCAAAACGCTTGGCGAGATCGATGACCTGCATTCACTCTCCCGCGTCTTTGGTCGACGCCGCGACCACTCGCGGGCGACAGCCATTTATGATCGGATGGAACATGAGGCGAATGGACCCCTCGCCGACGATGTTCTGCTTTACCACTCGTTCATCCTAAAAAGGGGAGATGAGTGGTGCCGGGCCACGGCGCTCTGGCTTGAGCTGGCAACGCGCCAGGGGCGGGAAGGGTATTGGGCCTGTATCGAGTTGGCCAAATACTTCGAACGCCGGGAGCCCGATCTGGATCGGGCCGGCTGGTTTGCTAAACGGGCCATGGACATCTGCCCGTATGGGGAGGAGCATCGCCGCAAGCTGACCGAGCGGCTGGAGCGAATAAGCCGCAAGCAGAGCCGGTAGTTGGCCTCTCAACTTGTTGGCGTTTCAGCCGATAATGCATTCATAACCGGTATGGATGCCGACTTCATAAAAAAGGTCCTTTCGGACAACCGCGAGCTGGCCTCGTTGCCGCAGACGCTCTCTGAAGTTTTGCGCGTCACCCGGGACGAGCGCTCTTCTGCCATCGATCTGTCTAACGTGATTATGAGAGACCCGGCGCTGACCGCGCGCCTGCTGAGAATCGTCAATTCAGCATACTATGGACTCGGCCGCCAGATCGGATCGATTTCGCAGGCGGTGATGACCATCGGTATGCGGCAGGTGACCGCGCTGGCGCTGTCTTCTTCGGTCTATGGGATGACCGACAATTGGAAATCAACTTTCGATCGACGCGCCTTTTGGCGGCACTCGCTCGAAGTCGCTATCGGCGGCCGGATGATCGCCGAACAAATGGGACTTCGCAATCTCGAAGAGCCCTGGGTAGCCGGGCTCTTGCACGACATCGGCATTCTGATACTGGAGCGCTCGTATCCAAAGGAATTTGCCCGGGTCTGGGCGATAGCCCAGAGGGAGCAGGCGCTCGAAGATCTGGAAATTACGCAGTGGAACACCGACCATGCCCGCGTTGGTCAGTTTCTCTTACAGCAGTGGAATCTGCCTGAATCCATCTGTGCGGCCGTTCGGTACCATCACACCACCTTCATGCCCAACGAGACCGATCCCGACCGCAATTTGGAGCAGATCGTCTGCTTGGCGCATTTGATATCCCGCACCGCCATCGGCAAAATGAGGATGATATCGGAGGGCGAGGTCGAGAACAAACAGATTATCGCCGCCAACCTGGGCATAGGTCGCGAGGCGCTGTTGGAAATTGAGAAGAAAGTGCTGAGCCGGACTATCAGCGAGGCGCAGTATCTGGAAATTGATATCGGTTCAACCGAAGATCTGCTGGTCGAAGCCAACCAACTGCTGGTCGATCATTATATGAATCTGGAATCACTGCTTCGCGAAAACCGCCAGATGCATCAGCAGTTGACTAAAGATCAACTGTCCGGCGCTTCGTGGGAGTCGCTTCGCCAAACCACTCTGGTCTTCGCCCAGTACATGGCGGACGCGGCCGATATCATTGCCGCGCGCGCTGAAGCGGTACGGTCGGCAATTGATTCCGGGGCGATTGTCGATCCCAAGGGGGTCGTGACACTTTCGGTGCAGGGAATCCTCTCGGGCCTGTCGGCGGTTCGGATCCTGGTATCGGAGATTCTGGCTATTACGTCTACGCAGATTGTGCCCCAACGCGACCCCGCCTATCTGGCCGCTTTCGAGTCACGAATCAAGCGCCAGTTGGCATCCATCGATACGCCGTCCGACATCCCCTCGGTCGTCTGCTGACGGGCGCATCCCCGGTTTCACTTGTTTACGAAGAGAGACGGTCTCAGCGACTGCCCGAAATGTTGATGGCGGCGTTGGTGCCAATGATGGAGAGCGAGTCTCGTCCGGTGCCAAGACGAAGAACTCCCGACTTGGTCGACCCGTCCGACATCATTTTCATAGGCAAGCTGCTGGAAATATCCGCAAAGGTGGTGCGGGCATCGATGTACAGACTGATCGGCTCCGTCACGTCG
>JBGOTX010000079.1:0-7615 GCA_041476705.1 Candidatus Zixiibacteriota bacterium | reverse complement strand
GGTGTTTATCGAATCACCGGCGCCCAGCTTCAGGCGGCCGGTCTGAGTTTGACCAATGTGCCATCGGACTCGATTCGAATATTCAACGGCGGCGGACTCCAGAATGAATTCCAGAATAATCTTCCCCGTCCACAGTTTACCGAGATCGCCGTGATCGTAAACGACGGGAACGACGGCCGTTTTGATGCCGGCGACGAGATTCTGTTTTATGGTGAAAGTCCCAATCGCTGGGTGTTTTCGCCCGGGAATCCGCCTGAATTCGCAAGCCATCATTATGCCGCCAACAATGTCTACTGGCTGACGGTGGGCGGCAATTTCGTGGGTTTGCCCAATCGTATGACGCCGATTGATGGCACCGTGACCGGCACGTATGACCTGCAGTTGACGCAGGGCCGGCGATATGTGCACGTGGAGCAGGATAGTTTGTTGTCGCTCGGCATCGATGGTCACCAATACGATTTCTATGAATGGTACTGGACGTCGGCATCGACCGTCCGGCTTTTTGTACCGGCTCCCGGCGCGGTTGCATCGACTGACAATAGCATCGTGATCGGCGACCTAACTTCGTATGTGTCGCCCACCGGGTACGCCTCGGCGCGCGTGAATAATGTCCCGGTTGTCTGGTCCTGCAATCCGGTAAGTTGCACCGGCACGACCAGCGCGCTGACATCGGGGCTCAATCAGATCGACCTGACCTTATCACCGCAGAATCCGGGCGTTGCTCCGGGGTATCTCAACTGGCTGGATATCATGTACACCAGCTTACTTGAACCGGCGGGTGATAATCTCGATGTCACCCTGGCCGACACTTCCGGCAGGGCGCAGGTGGTGGTGAACGACCTATTCAGCATAACGCCGCTCATTCTGAATCTGGATAATGCACAACGGCCGCAAAGGGTGATAAACGCGCAACGGGCGGGCGGCAAGGTGACTCTTGAAGCGACCTTAAGCAATCTGGGTCCCAATCATTTCTATATGACAACTCCGGCGCAATACCGAACGCCGATTTCGATCACGAAAGCGACGCCTCCTGATCTTCGGGCCGACTTAGGGCAAGCCGATCTGATCATTGTCACGGCGCCCCAATTCGTGTCGGCGCTGGGTGACTATATCAGCTACCGCCAGACCACCGGACGCGCGATCAAAGTAGTGACGGTCGGGGACATCATGGATAATTTCTCATGGGGCTTGTACGATCCGACGGCGATTCGTGATTTCCTGAAGTTTGCTTATGATAACTGGACGGCTCCGGCGCCGTCGGCGGTTCTGTTTGTCGGCGACGGGAGTTACGATTATCTCAATCACCTTGGCACCGGCGTGCCGAATTACGTGCCGTCGTTTAACATGCCGGGGAGCTACGATTCGCGGGCCGGTGATGACAACTATGTCTATTTCGGCAGTTACGGTCTGCTCGACGCCGATACCAGTTATCTCGTGCCTCCGGATCGCGGTTTCGACATGATGACGGCCCGCTGGCCGGTCAAGTCGGCCTCGGAGATCAGGACGATCATATCAAAAATCAAGCAGTATGAGTCGGCCGCCGATTTGGGGGGCTGGCGCAAGGACGTGGTTATCGTGGCGGACGACGAATACGGCAACTACGACAACGAAATATATCATGTCACCGACGCCATTCTTCTCGAGAACGAACATCTGCCGCGTGTGTATCACCGCGACCGGATTTATCTGTGGGATTATCCGTCGGTCAACCGCGACAAGCCGGCGGTGAACGACGCCATCGTGAACGCTTTCAACAAGGGAGCGCTGATCGTCAACTATATCGGACACGGGAATCCCGATGTCTGGGCGCACGAGCATGTCCTACAGCGGACCAGTGATTTGCCGCGCATGACCAACCGTGATCGTTTGCCTCTGGTGTTTGCCGCGTCATGCGCCATAGGATTCTATGATGATCCCCGTCGCGAGGCGATGGGCGAGGATTTCCTGGGTATGGCCAACGGCGGCGGTATCGGCGTGATCTCGGCGGCGCGGCTGGTGTATTCCTCGGACAATGCGGCCTTCAATCGCCAGGTATACGATTTCCTCCTGTACGACTCAGGACTGAGCATCGATGAAGCTATGTTTGCGGCCAAAGTGGCCCGCCAGTATGCCGGCGGCACGCCGTTCCAGCGGGCCAATGATCGCGCATATCTGTATTTCGGCGATCCCTACTTGAATTTGGGAGCGCCCCGGTTGAGCATTGCCTTCGACCAGGCGCCGGACAGTCTGACGCCGCTCGCGGTCACCACGGTCGCCGGACGAGTGGTCGACAAGACGACCGCGACGGTACTTCGCGACGGCACGATATTTGTCGATGTCTACGACAGCGATCGTCCGAAAACGCACCGGCTTGTGTCAAATCCCGATATCAAAGTTGACTATAAACTGGGTGGACCGAGCGTATATCATGGATCGGCCTCGGTGACGGCGGGTGTGTTCACGTTCAATTTTGTGACGCCGCTTGATATCAATTTCGGCGGCAAAGGCGCGCGTATCGAACTGTATGCCGTGCTGGACTCGATTGACGCCGTCGGCCTGGTGGATTCGCTCGCCATACGGGACACCGCGGCCGTTACGACTGACTCGACCGGCCCGTCGATCAGCTATCGGGTGCCCGGACGAACCAATTTCATCAGCGGCGATCATGTAACCTCGGGCGAGCAGTTGGAACTGACGATTGCCGATCCCTCGGGTATCAATCTGACGAGCGGTTTGGGACACGGAATCACCATGGAAGTTGATTCGCGCCCGGACCAGATCGTGAACCTGTCGAGCATTTTCGCGTTCGAGCGGGACACCTATACTACCGGCACAGCCCGGTACGCCTTCGCTAAGCTGACACCGGGGGACCATACGCTCAAGATCAAGGCCTGGGACAACGCCAATAATTCGGCGGTGGCGACGCTGACCGTTCGGGTGACGGCGAATGAGTCGCTGGCTATTAATAACCTGCTTAATTATCCGAATCCGATGTCCGGTTCGACCACCTTCTACTTTGAATTGACCAGCCCGGCGGACCGATTCACGCTGGAGATTTTTACGCTTTCGGGCCGGAAAATCAAGACTATTGACCACTTTAGTCTCCCTGCCGATAACTATCCTAACGACGCTGTTTCGGTGGGGTGGGATGGACGCGATCTGGTGGGCGACCGGGTCGCCACCGGGGTGTATATCTATAAAGCCACGGCCGTGCCGCAAGTCGGCGGCGGTCGGGTGGAATCATTTGGCAAAGTTGTTGTTGTGAACTAATAGAAAAGGAGACCTGAACATGAATGCACGCAAAGCGCTGATTGTGGTGGCGGTGATCGTTTCACTGTTTGCCGCAACGCCGAGCTATGCCAACATCTCGAACACCTCCGTGCTGTTCCTGCGCATTGCCCCGGGGGCGCGTGCCGCCGGTATGGGCGAGGCGTTTGTAGCCATTGCCGACGACGCCACCGCTACCCATTGGAATCCAGCCGGTTTAGGCACCTATCCAATAGCTTCAACGTGGGTGGAAGCCAGTCTGCCGGCCGCGTATCGACCGGTGAAGTCGCTGGTGGCGCTCAAGGCCGCGTCGGGTGGCGAGCGTTATCTGGGTTACGATATCTGGGCTATCGGCGCAAAGGGAATTATCAGGTATGACAATAAGCGCTGGTATACGGCCGAGCTTTTTCGCACGCGTACCGATCAGACGGTTCAGGGTCTTGTCACCAAGTATTTCAATCTCTCCGACCAGGCCCGGACGGATACGGTAGTGGCGCGTGTCGCCCGCCTTAACAGCGCCATGTCGTATGACACGCTGGCGGCATATGTTCAAGCGGTGCAGGCGGCCGTCCCTCAGGGGTACAAAGACACCGCCGCTCTGCGAACGGCCTGCGATTCATTGCTCGCGCTCTATCCGCAGTGTCGGATCAGCTGGGATCGCATCGCGGAGGGGCGTCATGTCTGGGCGGACGGAGCCAAAGGCGGAACGATTTCGCCACGGGACATGGATCGTATTTTCTTTTCGCTGGAGCATGCTCGCAACCGGTTCATTCCCGAAGAGCTTCAGATTCCGTATTCCGCGATCCTGGAGGGAGAACCGACGACGCTGGCATCCAATGGTGACGTGCTCTTTGTCGGCACGACCAGCGGCCTGGCGTTATACAACGGTCGATCGTGGCGAACGTTTACCGAAGCCGATGGTCTGCCGTCGGGATATATCACGGCGCTGGCCGCTCTTCCGGGTTCGGCGGTGATTGGTACGTCGCGCGGCGCCGCCATGTACGACGGCGCGGGTATTGCGAAGTTTAAAGATACCGTTGGTCTCCCGGCCGACACGGTGGTGGCGTTGGCCGCTCGAAGAGCCGGCGATTTCTATGCGGTTGTGCACAATGATTTGTTTCACTGGGACGGCATTCGCTGGTCCAACAACATGGGGTATACGGTAGCGGTTGATGACACCCCGGAGACGATCGCCACAAAGTTTGCCATCTACGGTTCGGCGGCGGAACGAAAGACCTACCTGGAGAAATTGTTGCAGATTCCGCAGGCGGAGCCGGTTTCAAAGGATACGACGAAAATAATTGATTCCACCGTTGCGACATCGCCGTTTGTTCCGGGGAACAACATCGTGGTGCCATATCTGGCGGGGTTTAGAGGCCGGGTCACGTCGCTAAGTCTGATCGGCGACGCGATCTGGGTCGGTACTGAATACGGCGTGCTGTATTTTGACAAGAATCGATGGCACACGCCCGGATACCGCGATGCCAAGGTGGCGGACGGACAGACGCTGGCTTCCTTCACAGCCGAGCGCCGTGGAGTGCCCGTGGATACGCAGGCGTACGGGCAGATACTTCGAACGATCAATGATCTGTCGAGCGACACCCTCGTGGTAGGTCAGGTACTCAAAGTCCGGGCCAATCCGGCCGCATCGTGGGTCAACAGCATCTCGTTCCATGACGAGGCAGTTGTGGTCGCCACGTCCGAAGGACTGCTTGAGTATCGCGACAACCAATGGGCGCGCGCGGATATACACGGTCTCGGCAACACGCCGACCCGAACCGTCTTTGCCAATCAGGAAGAACTCTGGCTGGGTACGGCCGACCGGGTGGTCATTAGCGCCCGGGGCCGTTCCGAAGCTACCGTTATGCATACCAAGTGGTTGCCGGAACTAGCTTCCGATCTCTACTACGACTTCGCGGGCATTGCCCCCGCTCATCTGAAAGGCCTTGGGACGATCGGCGGAAATATCACTTTCATCTCCTATGGCACATTTTTGCGCACGGGCGAACAAAATCCAAACATCATCGGCACCTTTGAGTCGTTCGATCTGGCGGCCACGGTGTCGTTTGGGACGTCGCTATCCAACAAGCTCAAGGCCGGTATTTCGACCAAAGTAATTTACTCGCGTCTGTCCGACCAGGGTGCGGGTCAGGAGCAGGGAAAAGGGACGGCCACCGGTTTTGCTCTCGACTTTGGTTTCTTGTACCAAAAATCCTCGCGCACGACCTTTGGTTTGGCGGTTACCAATCTTGGTCCGAAGATGACCTATATCGACGCCGCGCAGGCCGATCCGCTTCCGAGCAACCTGGCGATCGGTATTGCCTACAAGCTGAAGCAAGCTGATTACCTTCGCATTTTGGTCACGGCCGAGGCCAACAAGCTCCTGCCCGGTACCAACTCGTCGTTCAGCCAGGAGTTGAAGGAAGTCATTCTGAACGGCGGCCTTGAAGTTGTCTACGCCAATCTTATTGCCGGCCGTGTCGGATACATATACGATCAGGAAGGCAAGATCAAGACGCTTACGCTCGGGGCCGGATTGTCGCTTCTCAAGCGTTTCAGATTTGACTTTGCGTACATTCCGAGCAATAGTAGTGTTGCCCTGGCCAATACATTGCGCTCGTCGATATCCGTGTGGTGGTAACCGACGTTGAAATGAGGAGTAGTGATTCGAGGGAAAGCAGGACGCATAGTTCAGGCAATCGTGACGGTCGCACTGGCGACGGCCGCGATTGCGCACGCCGGTGACAAATTGCTGACCGGGACCAGGGTTCGGTCGGCGACGGTGGGCGAAAGTCGGGTGGTTCGACCGTGCCTCACGCCAACTTTGGGCGGACAGGCCGGCCCCAAGCTTTCACGGGCGCATGCGTGGTCATTGCCGACCTCGGCCTTGGCCGCCGGTTCGGTCGATACCGTTCACTGCCTCGCGCTCAGGTATAACTTTCAGTATGAAACTACGGACGATCCCAACACCACCGGTCGCGGGAGAATGGACCTGTCTCACCCGCTGGCCGATTCAGTTTCAGCCGCTCACTATCTCGATTCGGTCGGGCACCTGATCGATCCGCCGCCGCACGATTCGCTGTATTTCAACGCCCATATGAGGGCGCTCAACGCGTATTGGAACTGGGTGTCGGAGGGAAAGATCGTGCTGGTGTGGGATATTTTTCCGCCGGCGCGTGATTCCGTGTACCCGCTGGCTCATCCCATGTCGTACTACGGTTCGTGCGCACCGAGCCGCGATTCGGTGATCGTGGGATTGGAGCGGTATTTCACCGACTGTATCCATTTGGCCGACAGCGCGCCGATCCGCGACCCCGGACATCCGATCATAGATTTTTCCCGGTACAATTCCATTTTTCTATTTCACGCCGGGGCCGACCGTCAGAACGATATCGGTTTCCCGCCCACCTGCGCCGACCTGTTCACCGGTTTCATCAGCTTCTTTTCCGATTCGATCGCGGTCAACGGCGGCGCGACATACGTCAAGGAAGCGCTGATGATGCCCGAAGCGGTGTCGCAGGACAACCGGGCCACCGCGCTCAATGCCGTGATGGCGCATGAATTCGGGCACCAGCTCGGCCTGCCGGACATGTACAGCACCAGCAATTTCCTGTCGCAACTGGGCGATTTTTCGCTCATGGACGATAACGGGTTCGGCACCGGTATCGATTTTGGATTTCCGGCGGGGAAAGTGTTCGGCGCGATACCGCTTTATCCGGATGCCTGGTGTCGGGCGTACCTCGGTTTTTCGCCGGTCGTTGATTTTCGACAGGGAACGGACCTCCGGGTGGTTGCCGCCGAAGCGGTTTCGAGCGGGATCAAGATTGCGCGCGTGCCGATATCGGAGACCGAGTATTATCTCATTGAAAATCGAGTTGACGTGGTCAGCAAGCAGGACACGGCGCTTTTGCAGGATTCCGCAACCAATGTCATTCTCTATCCCGCCAACCGACTGCGCCAGCCAACCGGCGAATATGACTACCTGATGCCCGGATCGGGAGTGCTGATTTATCATGTCGACGAAGAAGTGGCGGCGCTCGATTACAACGGGAACGGCCGCGACAATTTCAAGGATAACCAGTTGCAGATATGGGATCCGACGCTCGAGCGAAAGTTTGTTTCGCTGGTTGAGGCCGACGGTTTGGTCAATTTTGGCGGGTACTACCTGGCGGGGTTGGGGAGCGCCAACGACATGTTTCGCGAAGACCGCAATCATGCCTTCACGCCGTATTCCAATCCGCGGACGACCGACAATTCCGGCAATGTCACGCATATCTTTGTTACCAATATCCGTCGCGACACGGTGACGATTTCGCCCTCGCCCACACCCACCATACTGGATACGGCCGTCAGGTTCGATCTGGCCACC
>JBGOTX010000078.1:0-7633 GCA_041476705.1 Candidatus Zixiibacteriota bacterium | reverse complement strand
AGGAAGAAGACCGGCTCTTTCCCGCTATGGAAGCCAAGGGGATGCCCCGGCAGGGAGGACCGATCGGCGTCATGCTGATAGAACACGAGCATGGCCGGGAATTTGTTCGCGGCATGGTCGAGCATCTGGAGAAAGCGGCGAACGGCGACAGCGCCGGACTGACTCATTTCGCTCAAAATGCAATGGGATATGCCGGCCTGCTACGCCAGCATATTCAGAAGGAAGACCAAATCCTGTTTCCGATGGCGGACCGGATAATGTCGTCCGATGATGAGCTTATCCTGTTGGCGCAGTTCGAGCAGGCGGAGGTGGAAGTCGGCGAAGGGACACATGAGCGCCTGCTAGGTATCGCGGAAACTCTGGCTAGGCGGTATGGCGTATCAACCGAACATATAGATCACATGAAGCATCATGGCGGACACCACCACTAAACCCGCACTGTGCCAGGAGAGCGTATTTCTATCTACTGATTCGCGATTGATACGCGGTCGAAATGCACCACCTGATGCGGCACCGGCTTCAAGGTCCGCAGGTAGGCGAACATCGCCCCCAGATCCGTATCCGTCATGCCGGCATACTTGGTCCATGGCATGATGGTATTGAAGGCCGCAGAATCAACCGGCACGTGACCGCCGGCCTCGTCAGCGTACTTCTTGAAGCGCACAATAAACTGCTCTCGGGTCCATTTGCCTATACCGGTCTCGGGGTCCGGTGTGATATTTGCGGAGCGAGCGAGGCAACCTCCGGGGAGGCGATATTCATTTCCGCCCGCGAAGGCCAGATTTTGGATCGGTTGTCCCTTTTCCATCGGTGTATGGCAATCGCTACAGGCGGCGGCATTTACCAGATACGCACCATAGGCAGTTTCGTTCGCCGGGTCCGGACGGGACTGCGGTTGGCCCGGTTGCGGCATAGTCCGAACTATTAGATTGAGGGGAAAATTCAACTTCGACAGCGGCACTTGGTTCTCGATTGGCGTCAAAGTCCTAACGTACGCAATGATTGACTTGATATCATCGTCGGCCATGAGACCAAAGTGCGGATACGGCATGATCGGAAAGACCGGCTCGCCCGTTCGTTTCACCCCGGAGGTGATCATCCGGTACAACTCGCCGTCCGTGTATCCGGAAATACCGGCGGGCGTAATATTTGCCGCGTAGATGGCGCCCGGTACGCCGACCGACTCGTCAAATAGATCGCCACCACCGCCATGGGTCTCCGGCTTTGTCGGAGCGGCAAAATAATGCCAATCCCGGACAGAGTGGCAGTCCATGCAACTGCACACCTGCTCGGCCAGGTACTTGCCTCGTTCAATCATCTCCTGAGTGGCGGCAATCTTGAGGTCCGGAGATGGTCCGATTTTGGGATACGTATGGGTGAACCACCAATAGCCGATGCCGCCAGCCAATCCAAGCACGACAATCAGCCCCAGAACGATTCTGCCAAACGTGCGCACAAGTGACTCCTCTGGCGAAAAGTTTCAGCCGGGGAACCGCTCACTGGGAGAGGCCCCGACAAGACGGCTCCGATCCCAAACCGGGCCGACTAGACGTTATAGTGCACAGAATCGGTCTATGTTCCAAGAGGTATTTTATTGATAGGGGACTAATTTGATCCCTATTTGGCCGAAGAGCTGTGGTGCGGCACGATCGGATAGGCCGGTACCGGTTGGTATCAAGTTCTGACGGCCCCAAATGTTTTGTCTTGAATACCGGCCGGTTTCATGAGTATATGATGGAAGTGATCAGAGCAACTTAGAGAAGGAGCGATAAGTGAAAGTAGTTGGTATAGTTCTGGCTGTCCTGATTGGACTGGTCATTATTGTCGGCGGGATGATCTGGAGCGGCCGTGGCGGTCTGGTTGATCGCAGTCAAACAGTCGATGCCCAATGGGGGCAGGTGCAAAACGTCTATCAGCGGCGCTTCGATCTGGTCCCCAACCTGGTGGCCAGTGTTGATAACTTCATGAAGCGTCAGCAACAAACCCTGACCGAAGTCATTTCGATGCGTCAGCGGGTGATCGATCTGAAGGGCGCTCTCGACACCGCTCTGCTCAGAAAGAGACCGGGACTGCTGGATTCTATCTCCAATCAACTCTCCCGGCAATTGAACTCGTTTATCAACGTGGTTGCGGAGCAATACCCCCAGATTAAAGGGGAGCAGGTCTATCAGGACCTGATGACCCAGCTCGAAGGGACCGAGAACCGCATCGCACAGGAACGCCGGGCGTTCAACGAAGCGGTCCGCGAATACAATATCTATCGCCAGCGCGGTATTCGGGCGTTGGCCGCCGGGGCCATTTTCGGTTATCCGTACGAAAAAGAATTTTTCGCGGCCGAAGCGGGCGCACAGAAAGCCCCCAACGTGAAAGACGCCTTTGAATCCAAATAGGGCGGTAGTGGTGCGCCGTCGGCTCACGTGGACGGCCCTTCTCCTTGTCGTGCTGTGTGCCCCGATCTCGTGGGCATTACAGGTGCCGTCGTATGCCGGCCCCGTAACTGATTTGGCCGGGGTGCTCTCGGCCGATCAGACCGCTCGCTTGAGCCAAAAAATCCTCGACTATCGGCGCGGCTCCGGCAACGAAATCGGTGTCTTGATTGTCAAATCGCTTGAAGGACGGTCGCTTGATGATTTTGCCGCCGATGTCTTCAAGAAGTGGGGAATCGGTCGAGACAAGAAAGACAACGGCGTGCTTTTTCTGGTGGCAATCGAAGATCACAAGGCGCGGGTTGAAGTCGGGTACGGCCTCGAAGGTGATCTCACCGATGCCGAGGCGGGACGTCTGGTCCAGCGTAACTCCCCCATGGCCGATCAATTTCGCAAAAACGATTATTACGCCGGGGTGAACGCAGTGCTCGAGGGTATCGTCGAGGCGATCGGCGGAGAATACAAACCACCGGAATCGGAGGACGACCAGCGCTCCCAAAAGCGGTTTCCCATCGCCGGAGCGCTTTTCCTTGGTTTCATCATTCTCAATGTTATCGCTCGTCGCCGGTCGGGATTCTGGGGCGGCCCGGGCGGATTTCTCACGGGAGCGATGTTGGGTGGAATGAGCGGACGCGGGTTTGGCGGCGGTGGTGGTGGTGGCGGGTTTACGTTCGGCGGCGGTTCATCCGGCGGCGGCGGCGCTTCCGGTGGATGGTAAGGAGCAAGCATGGCTTCGTTAGTTGACAAATATCTCTCCGCAATCGACCTGAAAGCAATCGAAGAGGCCGTTGGCAAGGCCGAGTCGGGCACCAGCGGTGAATTGGCGGTTACGATCACGCCTCGCTCGCGCCACTGGGTCTGGGAACGAGTGCAGGTTGCATCAATTGTCGGTACCGCGGCAATGCTCGTATCGCTCTGGGTTACCCGGCGGGTCGAATGGGGGGTGTATTACAATTTTACGCAGGCATTACTCTGGGGAATCGTCGGGTTCGGCGCGGCCTACTTTCTTTCCAGACCGGTGCTGATGCGAAAGGAGCGGACCCGCCGCATTGTCTGGAAGCACGCCCTCAAGCATTTTGAGCAACTTCCTGCCACCAAAGGAAAGACCGCCGTGCTGATTTTCGTCTCACTGGAAGAATGTCAGGCGGCGATCGTGGCCGATATTGGAATCGCCTCCAAGCTTTCAGCCGACCATTGGCACACGCCGCACGGAATGATTGTGTCCGGCATGCTCGCCAACAGGCATGCCGAGGGGATTATCCAGGCAATTGAAGCCATCGCCGTTGAATTGGCCCGCCATTTTCCCCGAAGCGCCGACGACCAGAATGAGTTACCCGACAACGTCACGATTGACGAAACGTAACTCTTCAGCTGTTCTAGTTTCAGGGCGAGCGGTGGCCGGGCCATCCGTATTTTCTAATAGTAAGGACAACAACGAGTTGGCTGGGCCGATCCCGGGTCGTGACATCGATGCTCATTCTAAACTTTGTCGGATGGCCAATCTCAAAAAAAGGGTTGACAATACCCATAGTGGAACGGTTATTTCCGGCTCTCAAAATGGGAATCTGAGTCTATTTCTCGTACTATATTCGAGAGTCTCCGAAGCCCGTTTGACAGGAGGAGTCGGGAGTAGATTCCTGGCACTGGAACAGAAACCGTTTTACTATAAACCCGGGTGAATGCGGGTTATGTGCTCGCGCGCCCATCTCGAAAGGAAGACGACAATGAAGAAGATTTCAGCGATTCTGGCGATCTTTGCACTGCTGGCGATTTTTGCCGGCTGTAGCAAAGCTCCCGAGGCTGAAATGGCGGCTGCGCAGGCTTCTTTGGGAGCCGCTCAGCAAGCTGAAGCTGAAACGTATGCTCCGGATGCGTTGCGCATGGCCCAGGACACGCTTAGCGCCGCCAACGCCGCCAAGACCGAACAGGATGGCAAGTTTGCCCTGTTCCGTAGCTACACCACCTCCCGCGACATGTTTGTCCGCGCTGACGCTCTCTTGAAACAGGCCGGTTCGACCGCGGCCGCCGAGAAAGAGAAAGTCAAACAGCAGGTCATGCAGTTGTTGACCGAAGCTCAGGCCGTGCTTGATTCTGCCAATGCCGCAGTGGCCAAAGCGCCCGTCGGCAAAGGGAACAAGGCCGATATCGAACTGATCAAGAACGATCTGGCCGGTGTAGGCACGCAGTTCGGCGATGCCAAAGCCGATTTCGATGCCGGCAAGTACATGGTCGCCAAGGGCAAAGTCGAGACCGTGATTACCAAAGCCCGATCACTGATGGGTGAAGTTGCTGCCGCCTCCGCGAAGAAAGCCGCCGGCACAAAGAAAGCCGCCGCCCCGAAAAAGTAAGAAGGGTAATCAGACCTTTCGCTTATGTCGATACATGCGGGGAGACCGTGAGTTTAAGCGGTCCCCCGCTATATTTTTGTGTACATTGAACACTACTATGAGACGCCGACTGAAACATCACTCATGCCGCTCGATTTGTTTGCTATTGATTGCGGGAGTGGCTGTGCTCCCTCTCGGCTGTGACAAGCCGCCAACTCAGTCGCTCGATAATGCCAAGGCGCATTTGGTCGAAGCGGCTAAAGCCGGAGCCATCCGGTACGCCCAGCCGACTTACCGTACCGCCGAACAATTGGTCCAGTCCGGCTGGCTGGAGATTGCCCGGCAAAACGGACGCCTCGGCCCCCTGCGCGACTACAAGGCCGCCGATTCTATTCTGACCCTGGCCGCGCTCGCCGCCGATGATGCCAAAGCCAGGGCCAAGGATTCGGTAGATCGGGCAATGTTCAACACCAAATTCGGCATCGACGGGCTCAAGAAGGAGCTCGACAACTGGACCGAATCGGTCAACGGTTCGCTGGCCCGATACAAACTGGAACGGTTCGCCAACGCCGCTGAGTTACAGCTTCAGGTGGCACAAAACCTGCACACCCGAGGCGAATACGATGAGGCTATTAAGGCGATAACCAAGGGGAACGAAGTCTTACGCCAGTTGTCGGTTTTGTTTGCCGATTTTGCCGATGCCGATGCCAAACGGCTGGCCATCTGGCAAAGCTGGGTCGCCGAAACCCTGTCTGAGTCCCGCTCTACCGGCGGGTATGCCCTGATTGTCGACAAAGCGGCGCATCGGGCTTATCTGGTGCAGGCCGGACGCCTGATAAAATCGTATAACTGTGAGTTGGGGTACAATTCGGCCCACCAGAAACTGCTGGCGGGTGACGGCGCCACCCCCGAAGGAAAGTACCAGGTCGTGCAAATCAAGGTTCGAAGCAGTAAGTATTACAAAGCGCTTCTGCTGGACTACCCCAACGACAACGACCGCCGGCGCTTTGTCGAAAACAAACGCCAGGGAATCATCTCGTCGCGGGCGCGCATCGGCGGGTTGATTGAAATCCACGGCGACGGCGGCAAGGGAAATGACTGGACCGAAGGGTGTGTGGCATTGACGAACCAGGATATGGATCATATCCTTGATCATGTGACCACCGGTACGCCGGTAACCATTGTCCGTCGGTCGGCAAATTGGCCATGATACGAACTATCATCTATTCCGTTTTGGCGGTGGTGGTTGTCGCAATTGCGGCATTGCTCTGGTACACCAGAACACCGAGCGAGGACGATATCAAATCGAATTTGCCGGTGCGGCTTGACTCACTGTCCCAGCTGTCGACCAATCCCAAGCTGGCGCAAAAGGAGCTCAAAACCGCCCAAAAAGCGCTCGACAAACTTCGACCGACCACCGCCTACGTGGTAATCGACACCCACGCCAGCAAGATTTATCTCCGCACCCGCGACTCGGTCCTGCTCAAGGCCGACTGCTCGACCGGTACCGGCGGTGAACTGATCGATTCCGTCACGCATCGCAAATGGATATTCGACACGCCCCGGGGCGTGTTCAAAGTCAACAGCAAGATCACCCAGCCCTGGTGGCGCAAACCGGACTGGGCCTTTATCGAGGACGGCGAGAAAATTCCCAAGAGCGAAAAGGAACGGCTCGATCCGGCCATGATGGGCGACTACGCGATCGGATTCGGCAACGGGTATTTCATTCACGGCACCATCTATGAGCGCCTGCTCGGGGTGAATGTCACTCACGGATGCGTCCGTGTCGGCGCCGACGATCTGGACAAGCTGTTCAAAAAAATTCAGATGGGAACACCCATTTACATTTTCTAATTCCCCGATGAAACGGTTTCGCATAATCTTACTGGTGCTTTCATTGGCCTGCGTCGGGTTGTGCCTGTCGTGCGGCAAGGGAAATGCCGACGGCAAAACGTCGGCGCGGAAACCCGCCACCGTCTCTCTCCCCGACGACTATGCCATGACTCAGGTGGAATTACGACTGGCGCAGACCGGAGCCCCGTATCTTGACATCAATTTTGCTGAAAAAGAACTTTGGCTGAAACTCAAGGGCGCAGTGGTCTGGAGCTGCCCGATCAGTTTGGTGGACGTCAATTCCGACGCCCTTCAGGCGTTTGTAAAGAAATTCCAGGGTGGCGAGCGACGGTATGTCCGGCCGGTCGTCGAAAAACACCTCTTTTCATCCAGAGAAAAAACCCCCGACTCGGTGCTGAAAATTGTCGGCGAGGTGGTGAAAGTCGATCCGGGACTGCTCCAGCGGGAAATCCCGGCGCGATTTCAACTGGTCTGGGAGGACGGACTGATTCTCGAAATTCGGACCGACATCAAGGGAAACCAAAAGACCTCGTTCAGGAACACGCTCATTAATCTGTCGCAGACGCTCCAAAAACCGTTCGGCGAAGTCACGCTGATCATTTCCATGACACCGGAAGAGGCGATGACTCTGTACCGAATCTCCAATCCCGGTTTTCCCACCATGATTCATCCGCCGCTGTAGGCCGGATTGTTTGCTTCCGCTTATCATTTATGCCGGAAACGCCCTATCCTGCTGAAATGGAATGGACCATTTGACGGCATGCCGTCTGTGGTGATACATTCCCTCAGGGTCGATCCGTTCCGCCGCTCCGGTGGAAACGGGTTCCCGTTGGAGGTCGCCGTGGAATATGTCATGATTGAACGTCACAACTCAACCGCCGTAATCACGCTGGCACGCGGCCGGGTCAACGCTATCGATCAGCAACTGGTGTCCGATGTCTCTACCGCGCTGAGCGAATTGGAGAAAGATTCATCGGTCACATCGCTCGTTATCACCGGTCGCGGGAAGTTTTTTTCGTTTGGTCT
>JBGOTX010000077.1:0-7652 GCA_041476705.1 Candidatus Zixiibacteriota bacterium | reverse complement strand
CTCACCAAAGTGGCCGACCACGGCAAGATCATCTGTATCGACTCGTCGGCCAAATACCCGCCGACCGGCGCTTGGAAGTGGCCGGCGATTTATGTCTCGCCGTCTTACAACACCTTCCCGACCTGGAGCGGAGCGCATTGTTTCCGCATCGTCGATCCAAACCATCCGCCAAACAGAGCGCCGGTACTTGCCCCCATCGGCAGTCAGACGGTCAATGAAGGCCAGCCCCTCGTGGTCATCGCCAATGCGACTGATCCCGATGGTACAATACCATCGCTGAGCGCATCGCCTCTTCCGACCGGCGCAAGTTTTGTCGACAACGGCAACGGCTCGGCTCAGTTTTCGTGGACTCCCGGCTTCAATCAGGCGGGAGTGTACAACGTAAGGTTCATCGCGTCCGACGGAACGCTGGCGGACACTGAACTGGTCGCGATTACGGTCGTCAACGTCAATCACCCCCCGGTTCTTGATCCAATCGGCCCGAAGACAGTGGCCGAGGCGGCCAATCTTAATTTCGGCGTCACTGCATCCGATCCGGATAGTGACCCATTGACATTTTCAGCTTCACCGCTTCCGCTCGGCGCAACATTCAACACCAGCACAGGAATTTTCGACTGGACCCCGACATATTTGCAGGCCGGCCTCTACAACGTCTGGTTCGCCGTTTCGGACGGCACACTGGCCGATTCCGAGCTGGTGGCGATCACGGTCACCGACGTGAATCGTGCCCCGGTATTGGGAGCAATCGGCGACAAGAGCGTGATGGTAGGCGAGTTTCTGGCAATTAACGTCGCCGCGACCGACCCCGACGGCACTAAACCGGCGCTGACGGCCGCACCACTCCCGACGAACGCTACGTTCACCGATAACGGCAATGGCCTCGGTTCGTTCGGTTTCACTCCGGCCGCCGATCAGGTGGGTCCCCACAACGTGACCTTTGTGGCCTCGGACGGCGCTCTGGCAGATACGGAAATCGTTACCATCACCGTTACACCCCGAGCCAATTTTCTGGTACTCTCGCCGGACACGCTGAAATTCGTTTGGGACCTTGGTCAACATCCGCAGGCCGATTCTTTTCATGTCGCCAAGGGCGGCGATTCTGAAATTGATTACACTGCGTCGACCACTTCGGACCGGATATTCTTGTCCAACGCTTCCGGCACGACTCCGGGGTATGTCAACTTCGATATCGTCAACATTAGCACTATACCTGTAGGCGGACCCTATAAGGATTCAATCAAAGTTAGTGGGACAGGCGTGCCGGATAAGTATGAATATATTCTCCTGACCGTCAAGCCTTGTCCAGAGTATCAGTTGAGCAAGGCAACATTCGCCGACACGATCTTTGCAGGCGAATCTGCGGCAGTGTCTGACAGTATTGAAGTCACCAGCACTGGAAGACCTCTTCCATTTCTTGCATTTCCCTCGGCGGGATTTACCTTCATAACGGGCAGTGGCACCACTCCAGGCAAGATTCGATTCGCGTATAGTGAGCAGTTTAGCGAAATTGGCTCATTCCAGCGTTGCTTCACTGTTGTTGACGGAGCACATATCCCAGAGGACCCGTGCCAGCCACACGCTTTGGTCTGCATCAATATCGTCGTGAATAACCGCCCGTGCGTTGCGCTTCTCACTTCCGATACGGTGCTTTCGTTTACAGCCGTTCAGGGCGACGAAATCGCCGCGCCGTTTTCCAGACAGTTCACGGTGAGTTCAAGCGATCCGACCCGCAACTTTGCATTCGAGGCCAAAGCGCCGATCGGCGTTAGCTGGATTGTATTTGACACGGCGGGGACTCCCGGCCCGCACGACGGCACTACCCCCGGCACTGTGCTGGTGCAGGTGCGCCCCGATTCGCTCGGTATAGGCCCGCACGTGGCGGACGTTGTAGTCTCGTCGCTGGCTGATGAAGTCTGTCTCCCGAAAATGAAAACGGTCAGAATCTCGCTGACGGTGACCCGTCGACCCAGCGCCGACACCGTGCTTGTGGAAAATAAGCCGGCCGTGCCGGGTCAGACGATGATGGTCCCGGTCAACCTTCTCAACAGTTGTCCGCTAAAGTACGCCGAAGTGTCGTTGAAGTTCGATGCCACGGCGCTTCATCTTGCGGGGGTATCATATGGTGGCTCCAAAGTTGATTACGTGACCAACAAGGGCGCAACCATTAACAATACCATCGGCAAAGTCACGTTGACAATAGATGTTGGCGCGCAATCGCTGGTGCCCGCTGGTTTTGGTAATTGGGCGACGCTGATGTTCGTGGTTCGCCCTGAAGCGGCCCTAGGTGTCTACCCAATCACTTTGGCGCAGGTGCCCGATACCAGTCTCGGCAATCCCTGGTTTAAGCGTGACTGCGGCCAGGGGACGGAAGATCAATTTCCTGAGTTCGTTCCCGGCGGCGTGCTGGTCGACCAGATTCCGAATTCGGTTTGCGGATACGTGGTTGACACCAACGGCACCCAGATTCCCGGCGCGACCGTCCAGCTCTGGGGTGATTTCCCGAACGGCTCGCCCGAGATGATCACCACCTCGAGCGACATCGGTTCCTTCTTCTTCAGCGGCGTCACGTCGGTGCCGTTTGACTTGTATGCCTACGCCGACGGATTCTACCCCGGCCGGCTCGACAACCTGAATTTCGAAGCAAAGGGCGTAAAGATCGTCCTGAAGCCGCTGGGCCACCTGAACACAACTTCGCAGTGGGTTGATTACTACTGCAACGATAACATGTACTTGAACGCGCCTCTACCGATCGGCTCGGTCGTTGAAGCGTATTCGCCAAGTGATCTTCTGGTCGGACGCTTTGTCGTCAATGCCGCCGGCAAGTACGGCTTCATGCCGGTCTATCGCGCCAACGGCGATTTCGGCGACACCGGCGCCCATACCGGCGACAACATCCGCTTCTTTGTCGACGGTATTCAGGCCCTGACCACCGGCAACACGATCTATCCGGCCGACTACGCCAAGGTCGAAGTCTGCGTCAAGTACGGCGCTCAGGTAACTAAAACCTGCACCCTGCAGGAGGGCTGGAACCTGGTGTCGTGGAATGTGCAAACCGAGACGTTCAACATCCTCGACGTCCTCGGTCCGTACATGAATTGCATCGACGTCGTGCTCGGTTTCGAGCAGGGCGGTCTGACCTACGACCCGACTCTTCCGGAATTCTCAACGCTCTGGAGCGTCGATCATTTGTCGGGATACTGGATTAAAGTAAAGCCGGGATGTCCCGTCACACTGAATCTCAAAGGCCTGCCGGTGCCGTTCAATACGCCGATTCCCGTGACCACTGGTTGGAATCTGGTAAGCTACTTACCCGATGGGTCATTGACTCCGGGCATAGCGCTACAGTCGATCTACGACAAGCTGTTGTTCGCCTACGGGTGGGACAACGGCATCCAAATATTCAAGCCGGGGTCGGAGTTCAATACGCTCACGCAAATGAAAACCTGCAACGGATATTGGGTTAAGATCACCTCAGACGGAACTCTGATTTACCCGTCGCAGAATTCTGCGCCTATGGCGCTCCACCCGCGCCTTGCGGTCCCTGTTCAGAGTTTGAGCAATGTCGGCATGGCGACCCCAACCTGGGTGAATCTGTATGCAACTAATCTGAAGCTGGACGGACAGACGGTCGGCGCGGGCGCGACCATCGAGGCCTTCTCGGCGGTTTCCAACGCCAAAGTCGGTTCATTTACGATGAAAGCTGACGGCAAGCTCGGTTTCATGCCGGTCTATGCCGATGGTGACGAAGCCGACGCCGGTTTGCGACCGGGCGGCCAGTTCTACCTGACTGTCAACGGCACAAAGACAAAGGAAGCTTTCACCTGGACCACAAATGGTGACCGGATGATGGTAGCCGGCTTGAGTTCGGGGAACTCCACCGGTACTCTGCCGGACGGCTTCTCGCTTAACCAGAACTACCCGAACCCGATCAACCCCACCACGACTATCAGCTTTACGGTGCCGGTCAATACTCGGGCCCGGATCGAGATCTACAACGTTCTTGGCGCACTTATTGCAGTACCGTATGACGATGCCGTCCAGGCGGGCGAGCACAGCATACTCTGGGATGGCCGCAACCAGAATGGCGAAACGGTCTCCTCGGGCGTATACCTGTACAAGCTCATCTCCGATGGGTATTCGGAAGCTCGCAAAATGATGCTGTTAAAGTGAGAATGCTGAAACTTGCAAACACGGACACGTTCGGCCGGAGTCAATCTCCGGCCGGACATACAGGCGGAGTTGGTGTGAATAGACTGCACAAGAAACTCTTCGGGATTGCGGCCTTGCTGATCGTACTGGCCACATCGGTCGGCGCCGGCAATATTCCGGTTCAGCATCTGACACCGTACTGGACCGGGTTCTATGATTCGACCAAGAGCACGACCTACAACGGCTCACTGGTGGTTCCCGGAAGTATCATCGAGGCATACGACCCAACCAATCTGCTCATTGGTAAGTTTCGCGTCGACAGCACGGGCACGTACGGTTTCATGAGCGCCTATGGCGATGATCCGAACACGCCGTTGGTTCACGAAGGCGCCCTCCCCGGCGACAGCATCAGATTCAAGATCAACGGCCGAGCCGCGACCGTCGTCTCCGGTGATAATACCTGGACAAACCAATCCGTAAAACAGGTGCGTCTCGCCGCCAGCGGCACGGTGGCGATTGCCCTCGTGGAATCCCCCCACGACATTTTGGGGCTCCCCGGCAACACGATGCAGTTCCGCGTGGGCGTACGCAACGACGGCGACGGGCTGGATTTCTACGGCGCGCATCTGAATATGTCCATCGCCGGTTCCGATCCCCTCGGCTGGAAAGCGATTGAGCCCGACTCGGTCGTCTATGCCAATCCGGGACAGACGGTCTACGTCTTCTTCTCCGTTCGCGTGGCGGTCTTTTCGGCCGACACGGTGAACAATATAAATTGGTCGATCTTTTCAAACCTTGACCCGACCAAAAACGTGAACGGCAGTTTCAATATCTTCATGTCGCTGACCGATGTCGGCGACGGCGGCGGTTCTCTGCCTAATTCGTTCGCGGTGTATCAGAACTATCCGAACCCGTTCAATCCGACCACCACCATTTCGTTCTATCTCCCGAAAGCTCAGGAAACCACGTTTGAAGTCTACAACATGCTTGGTCAACTGGTGCGATCGGACAACCTCGGAATGTTATCATCGGGCGAACATCAGTTCGAATTCAACGGCGAGAACCTCGCGAGCGCAGTCTACCTGTACCGGGTGGTGACGCCCGAAGCCAGCCAGGTTCGCAAGATGATGCTGATGAAATAATTCCGCCGAAACGATGAAATTTTCGGACCCCGGCTCTGTCCGGGGTCCTTTTTTATTGTCTTTTTTTTCGGTCCGGTGACCGATGAGGCCATAAATGAGCTTGCCGGAACAGGCATTTTTCGGTTACGTTGGGGCGGTGTCATCAGGAAAGGGCAATGCCGGAAAGGTACCTCTCTGCCAAAGCTGAACGTCATCGGAAAAACTGACCTCGGACTGGTTCGTCCGGGAAACGAAGATTACATCCATCTCGACGAGACCAATATGGTCTTCGCCGTATGCGACGGTATGGGTGGACATCAGGCCGGCGAGATTGCCGCCATGACCGCGGCCCAAGCGTTGCAGACAACGTTCTCGGCCTACGCCAAGGGGATTCTCGATGACCCCAGTTTGTCGCTGGGACGGACCCTCCCCTATAGCGCCGATCTTCTGATCAAATCGATCCGTCTGGCCAATCGGACCGTGGCCGGTGAAGCCGCCCGCAACGCCGAGCTGTCAGGCATGGGAACGACCGTCGTGGCCGTCAGTTTCGAAGCGGACGTCATGTCGGTCGCCCATGTTGGTGACAGCCGGGCCTACCGGGTGGATGAAGACCAACTTGTCCCGCTCACCAACGATCACTCCTGGGTGGCGGAAATGCAGAGGACCCACCACCTTTCCGAGATCGAAGCCAGCCAGTTGATCGGACGAAACGTCATTACACGGGCGCTTGGCGTGAAAAATGTGGTCGAGGTCGACCTGAGGATCCTGAAGGTAAAGCCCGGTGACATCTTTCTTCTTTGTTCCGACGGCCTCTGCGGGTATGCCGATGACGACGATATCTTCGCAGTCGCCCGCGAAGCCCGGCAGGACATCAACCGCATGGCAAATGACCTTATCCAAATGGCCAACGACCGCGGCGGCGCGGATAACGTGTCGGTGATTGTGATCGAAGTTCTCGAGGCGGCCGAGTCCCCCCTGCCCGAAGTCGAACCGATGACGTTCCCGGTCGAGACCGACATCCAGCAAACGGCCGAGGATGAATGGCTGGGGAGATTCTCCGTTCGTTCTGTTGAGGCCCACGAGCAGGTCGCCCCGGAGCCAAAAGCCCCGCCCAGCAAAAAAGTGCTCTTCGGTATTTTGCTCGTCTTTGCTGTGCTGGCGGCGATTATCATTTTTCTCGCCACGAAGTAGTACACTTCCTCGCGCAACGCTCCCGCGCATCCGAGCACAACACTACCGTTGCTCCGAGTTTTCGCGCTCGAATGGCGCTGAGTCGGCATCTCCCCCACAAACCGGTTGACACGCCCTGCGCCGGTGCGTAGTTTATTCCGCCATTCAAGCGTTATGCGCCCGTAGCTCAATTGGATAGAGCGTCTGACTACGGATCAGAAGGTTGAGGGTTCAAATCCTTCCGGGCGTATTTTTCTCACCACAATCTTTGCACCGCAAATACTTTGAAGTCCTTGTAGGTCAGGGTCCTTGCGACCCTGACATCTTCGCCTTTGTCTCCGATGATTTCGCCGGCTCACAAGGAGTATGCGCTACCAAAAGCTGTGATCCCTGCTTGGTCCCCCTCTGTCATTCCGGCTCCCCTCTGTCATTCCGGCCGAAGAGCCGGAATCCAGCCGGTGATACAACCAGAAAACTCTCAGCCAATATCTTGGGCTGGATGCCCGCTCTGCGGCGGGCATGACAAGAAAAGACCCAACATATTCATTCACAACTGGTTACGCCAGATACCCCTTAGACCAACCGCCAAAATCTCAAGAATTTTTGTTTTAGTTGCAACATTCATCGTATAATTACGATATACGATTATAGAGGCGCAACCTCTGATGACCCCGGCCGTGGCGACCACGCCTGCCGGAATCCGACCCGACTGATTACCCACCGGTCGATCTGGTCGCTCACTCGATGGGTACGGAGACACGTTATGAAAACCCTGCATATGGTAGCCGTCGTGGTAGCACTGGTATTTGCCACTATTGGCGCCGCTATCGCCGCCGAGATCCCGGAAAAGATCGCAGAAAATCACTCAACGCTGATCAATCAACGGGCCCCCGAAATTGCCCTGCCGGGTGTCGCGGGAACAGAGCGCACCCTGGGCGATTTCGCCGGAAAGTTCGTGGTGCTGGAGTGGTTCGACTATACCTGCCCGTTTGTCCGCAAACATTATGACTCGAAGAACATGCAGAAACTCCAGGCCGAATTGGGCAAACAAGGCGTGGTCTGGCTGACTATTGGCTCGGCAAGACCGGGAACCGACGGATACCTCTCCGGCAAGACCCTTCGCCTGCGACTGGCCCGGGTGCCCCAACGCTTGCGTTGGGTAAAGATTTCCGGTACACATTGTTTCGGGTCTGACCGAACAGGGAGAAGTTG
>JBGOTX010000076.1:0-7819 GCA_041476705.1 Candidatus Zixiibacteriota bacterium | reverse complement strand
GCCGGTCGGAACATTGTTGATCAAGAATCCCTCGTATGTTTTCATAAACACGCTTCCGGTCGCGTTACTTGCAGGGACGATAGTGGTTCGCTTGCGGCGCGAAAAGTTGGCGGCCAATGTCGGCTGGGCGAGACAGCGCACGGCCGGGAAACAGGCCCGCAAGCGATTGGCCCGCGCGCGATCCATGTCAACGGTCGATAAAGCCAACCAATTCCATGCAGAACTGAGCTCTGCGTTTACGTCGTATATCGCCGACAAGCTTAATATATCGCCGCACGGATTGACCACCGAGACCATCTCGCAGTTGTTGCAGGACAAGTCGGTGGATACGACGCTCACGGCCGAGATTGTCGGACTTCTGCGACAATGCGACTTCGCCCGGTTTGCCTCGGCCTCAGTCAGCGCGGAGGGAATGTCGACCGCGCTCAAGTCGGCCGAAGATCTTATGACGCGCATGGAGGGGGTCAAGCTTGCGTAGGATGCAGTTCATTCTCTGGGGACTCGCAACCGTGCTTACGCTGTCGGTTGCGCAGGCCTCGCCGGAGACCGCCTTTAATCGCGCCAATCAGTTCTTCCAGGACAAGGCGTATGATTCGGCGCTGGTGTTGTATCAGGGGGTCGAGCGGCAGGGGATGGAATCACCCGAATTGTATTACAACATCGGCAACAGCTATTTCAAGAAGGGGGACTTGGGTCACGCCATCCTCTACTACATGCGGGCGAAACGGCTGAATCCGGGGGACGATGATATCACCTCCAATCTGGCGTTTGCGAAAGGGTTCACCCGAATTCAGATGGAGGGGGTACAGCTTAATCCGGTGTATTCGCTGGTGGAATCCGTACTCGATCCGGTCCGCCTGAACACGCTGGCCTGGTTTGCTTCGGGATTGTTCATCGTTTTATTCATTTTGCTTACGGTAAGGTTTGGGCTGGGCCGTAATTCGAGCATCATCCGCGGTGCGTTGGCGGCGAGTCTGGTGCTTTTGGTGGCGGCCGCGTTCGCTACGACCTTCAAATACCGGCACGACTATACGACTATGCGGGCGGTGGTGGTGGCGGAGGATTGTCCCGTGCAGTCCGGTCCCACTGATCAGGCCCAGACCGAACTTCGGGGCGCGCCGGGGCTGGTGGTTGAAATTGTTGGTCAGGCGGGCGACTACTTCCAGGTCCTGTTCGAAAACAAGCGCCAGGGGTGGGTCCGCCGGGATCAGTTGGCCGTCATATAGCCCCGATCAATTCTTTCCCAACGGCTATTTGATTGACACTTCGGTCGGCCGGGGTCTATCTTAGCGGCTTGATGCGAAAGATCCGTCATGTTGCGACTGCTGAAGAATAAGCAATTCTGGGGAGTCCTGATTGCCCTGATCCTACTGGCGTACTGCCTGAAGGACATTAAGGCCGCCGATCTGCGCGAACTATGGGCGCGGATGGACCTCGCCTATGCGCTTCCGGCCATTGCCGCCTCGTTTGGGTATGTGATTACACGCGGTATTCGCTGGAAGCTTCTCCTGTCCCAACAAAAGAAGATACCTTCCGTGCGTGCGGTCACGCTCTATGCGGCAGGACAGGTGCTGAATGTCATTATGCCGGCTCTTACGGGTCAGGTAGGCCGCGTTTTTTTGTTTGCGCGCAAAGAGGGGCTGAGTAAGTCGCTTATTTTTTCAACGGTCGTGCTCGAAATCCTGTTCGACGCCGTAGCTCTCATTTTGGTGATTATTTTCGGGTCGGCTATTGTCGTCATCCCCAGTAAATACGATATCGCGGGGATAGTTCTGGTCGTAGCCACCGCTACGGGGGTGGCCGTCCTGTATCTGCTCCTTCATTATCATGAGCGACTGGAGCAGGTCTGTCGGCGTCGCCTGGCGTCCCGCTGGCCGGGGCTGTTTATCGGCCTCAAGAAGTTCCTGCGATCGTTCGTGAAAGGGATTGAGCTGCTGAAATCCAGCGGACATCTGGTCGGCGGCATAGCTCTTTCACTCCTCCAGTGGGTACTGCACCTTCTGGTCATATATTTCTTGTTCATGTCGTTTGGTCTCGATGTCTCGCTGGCCGGCGCGGCCATTGTCATGATCGTCAACACGATTGTCCTGCTGGTTCCCATCACCCCCGCCAACGCCGGCACCTTTGAGGTGGCCGTGTCCACCTCGCTCCGGGCCTTCTCGGTGGGGCAGACCGACGCCATCCTGTGCGCGCTGGCCCTGCATTTGATTGATATTCTGCCGCTCGTTGCCCTTGGGCTGATCTTCTTCCGCGTCGACCGTCTGTCGCTGAGCGATATTAAGCGGAGCCACGAGGACGAGATTATCTTCGACCGGATATCCGAGGAAGGGGTTTTTGTTGAGGACGAGCGGCCGTGATCAGATCGTTTTACTATCTGCCGTCCGAGGGGATTGAAGAGTCAACTCTCCAACTTTGACCGCCTATTTCGCTGAACCATATGACCATCTGCCGTAAATCAGCGAAATCGCGGATTCGCCGGGGCAGGCCGGGGATAATTGCTATCGCTTTGGGGGGCCTGCAGTTATGTTTTCAGCGAGAAAAATGGTTGTAATCGTCCTGTTTAGCTGAACATTCCGTTCATTCGGTGAAACATTTTCCCCGCGAACACGTCAAAAGTCCTTGACGGTCTGAGATCGAAGTATTACATACCGAACGGTAGGTATGTAAAACATACCGTGCGGTATGTTGGTACGAGAGGACGAAAGCATATGAAGCGGATAAAGCAAAGCCCCAAGCTTCCGGCTGATTTTCGGCACGAGCAATTGTTGAGGTCGGCCCAGAAGCTGTTCTTGCGCAAAGGGTATCGGGAGACGACCACCGAGGAGATAGCCGACCGGGCGGGCCTGACCAAGGGCGCCCTGTATTTTCATTTCGCCAGCAAAGAAGATATCCTGTACGAGCTGGTGAAACTCCTTATGGATCGGCGTGGGGCCTGGATCAGCGAGGCGGTTCAGGCGGGGAGCCGGCCGGAAGCGTTTTTCGCGGCTATGATGAAATTTAACACCGAGTGCGGTATTTACAACGCCCGCAATAACCTCGATTTTTGGATCGTGGCCATGGCCGTACCGCGAATCCGTCGGTTGGTGAACAGCCGGTATCGACAGACGGTGGAAATGTTAGCCGAGGCGATCGACCATCGGCACGGCGGGTCACTAAAAGAGCGGCGTCATCTGGCGGTGTTTACCCTCAGTCTGTGCGACGGCCTGTGCGTGCGCCGCGTGCTCGATCGGAGTATGGTAGACCTGAAGGCGCAGGAGAGACTGTTTAACGCTATTGCGGCATGTAAGGTAGGACGAAAGGAGAAGAAGGCGTGATACGACGGGTCCGGGCATTGATTGCGTTTACGATTGTGATTGGCGGCCTGACGGGGGCGAGGGCGTCCGCCGAGACGGTTTTGACCATCGAAAAAGTGCGCCATCTGGCGCTTCAGAATAACCGCGACTATCTGACCGCCCAGCAGGAAGTCCGCAAGGCGGAGTCGCAGATTGTCACTGCGCGCGCCGACGCTCTTCCCGACATTTCAATTCACGGATCATACGACCGGAATTTCAGCATTCCGGCGTTTTTCGTGCAGGCCGGAGATTCTACGATCAAGTTTCAAACCGGCTATAACAACTCGTTCGGTTTGACCGCCTCGGTGCGCCAGCCGCTCTGGGAGGGCGGGAAAGTATTCGCGGCCATGGCGATCTCCCGGCTGTACAAGAAATATGCTCTGGATATCGAAGCCGCCGCCAGCGCGGGGGTCGTGAACGCCGCCGAAGTCATGTTTTATCAGGCCATCTTTTCCCGGTCGCGACTGTCGGTTCTACAGAAGGCGTTTGAGACGGCCAGTTACAATCTCGATATTGTCGAAAAATTTTACGCCAAGGGAGTCGTCTCACAGTTCGAACTTCTCCGGGCGCGGGTGGAAAAGGCCAATCTTCAGCCGGGGTTGATCAATGCCGAGTCGGAGGTACGACTGACGGCCAAACGGCTTCAATCGTTTCTCGGCATCGGTCTCGGCGACAGCGTCACGCTGGCCGAGGACCCATCGGACACCGCTCTGGGCAATCTCCCTGACCTAAGGCACTTGATCGATACCGCGCTCTCGCTGAGACCGGAAGTGGATCAGGCGAGTCATCTGGTAGACATCACGAAAAAAGCCATCTGGATCGCCAAGTCCGACTATTCGCCGGTCCTGGATGCGGTGGCTTCGTATGATGTGCGCTCGCAGTCGGACCGATTCGATGTCAACGATCACACGAGTAAATCGACAACCGTGGGACTTCGGTTGACCATTCCCGTATTCAAGGGGTTTCGCCAGTCGGGTCAGATCGCGTACCGCAAGGCGGACCACAACGAGGCGCGGTTGCATTCGGCGCAGGTTCGCGATGACGTGACGCTTGAAGTGGAGACGGCGTATGATCGGATCATTCAAGCCAAGAAATCGCTCGACGTTCAGGCGGAAACAATCGCGCAGGCGGACGAAGGACTGAAAATCGCCAACGTGCGGTATAAATCCGGCGTCGGCACGCAACTGGAAGTGCTGTCGGCCCAGACGGCGCTCACGCAGGCGAGCACCGCCCAAGCCGAAGCCCTGTTCAATTTCCGCGCCGCCCGCTCGGCGCTCAAAAAAGCAACGACTCTTGAGATACAATAATGAGGAATAGATCATGAAGTGGCAGAACGTATTTGGATTTGTAACGGTCGTCGTGTTCGCGATGTCGATGCTGGCGTGCAACGCGGCCAAAGAGGCAACCCAGACCGCCCATGTGACCGCGGTCAAGGCGATGGTCATTCGGTCGTCCGACCAGGTGGTGTCGCACACCTACACCGGGACGCTGGAGGGAGAGCGGCAGGCGGTGATTCGCGCCAAGCTGTCCGAGACGGTACAGAAAGTACACGTGCGTGAGGGACAGGCCGTGAAAGAAAACGAACTGCTCGTCTCGCTTGACAAGACCGGGCCGTCATCGCAGTACACACAGACCCAGGCACTCTACCAGAATGCTCAGAAGAATTACGAAAAGATGGATTTTCTTTTCAAGCAGGGAGCGATTTCGGAAACCGAGTTCGATGGCGCCAGGACCGATTACGAGGTGAAGAAGGCGTCGTTCGACGCGGTCAGCCGGCTGGTTGATATTACTGCGCCCATATCGGGCACAATCACGGCGGTGCCGGTTGATGATGGTAATCAGGTCATGGTCGGTCAGGTGCTGGCCACGGTAGCCACGACGGCAAGACTCCGCCTCAAGTTCGGTGTCAACCCCGAAGATTTGCCCACGTTTGCGGTCGGGGCCGAGGTGGTGGTTTCATCACAGTCGATGCCGGATACGGCCATGGGAAAGATCGGGGCAGTGGCATCGTCGGCCGACCTCACCACGCGAACTTTTCAGGTGGAAGCGATGGTCGAGAACGCTCAGGGGCTTTACCGGCCCGGTATGTTTGTGCGGGTGTCGGCGGTCAAGGCCCGCCTGACAGGAGTGATAGCTGTTCCAAGTAGCGCGGTGGTGGTTTTGGACGGCAAACCGAACGTGTTTGTCATTCAGGGTGGAACGGCCCACAAGCGAACGGTAGAACTGGGGACGGATCTCGACGGCCATGTCATTGTCAATTCAGGATTAACCGTCGGCGACTCGCTCGTCACGCTGGGACAGAGTTATCTCGACGATGGATTCGCAGTCAAAGTCGTGCAGACGGAAGAGGTTTCGCGATGAAGCTGTCGGAAGTCGCAATTAATCGACCGGTCTTTACGACTATGATGATGCTGGCACTGGTGGTGCTCGGATTATTTTCGTGGAGCGACCTATCGGTGGACATGTTTCCGAAAGTCGACTTTCCATTTGTTACGGTGACCACTATCTACCCCGGCGGATCGGCGGAGACGATTGAGACCGACGTTTCCAAGAAGATCGAAGACATTGTAAATCAGATCTCCGGCGTGCGCAACATCGTGTCGCTCTCGCGGGAGGGGTATTCATTTGTCTTTATCGAATTCGAACTTGAGAAAAACGGGTTCGAGGCGTCGAACGAGGTCCGGGAAAAAGTCGCACAAATTCGAGCCAACCTGCCGGACGACATTAACGAACCGGTGGTGAGCCAGTACGATCCGGAATCCCAGCCAATCATGTCGCTGGCTATCTCCGGTCGACGCCCTCCTCGGGAAATTACCGAGTTCGTCAAGAACAAGATCAAGAAGCGGCTGGAAACGATCAGCGGCGTCGGATCGGTCAATCTGGTGGGGGGGACCGAACGCGAAATACTGGTCCGCCTCAATCCGTATCGTATGGAAGCGCATAGCATTTCCACCACCGACATTACGCAAGCCCTCACCGCGGCGAATCTGGAGATTCCGGGCGGACGTATCGACGAATCCTCGCGGGAGTATCTGGTGCGGGTGAAGGGACGGATTGAACATGTCTCGCAATTCAACCGGGTTATCGTCAAGAATAAGGAGGGGGTACCGGTCCTTCTGAGCGACGTTGCAATAGTGAGCGATTCATCGGCTGAAGCCCGATCTTTGTCGCGCTACAACGGTGAGTCGGCGGTCTCGTTGACGATCAGCAAGCAGTCAGGTGCGAACACCGTGGACATGGCCGACAAAGCCCGAGCCATGCTCGATCAGTTACGGGCCGAGGTTCCGCCGGATATCAAGATTCAGATTGTGGAAGATCAGTCGTCCTTCATCAAAGACTCCATTCATGAGATCATGTTTAACATACGGTTCGGCATGTTGCTGGCGGTGATCGTGTTGTTCTTGTTCTTGCTTGATATTCGCCCGACGCTCATTTCCGGCGTATCGATTCCGATCTCGCTGGTCGCCACTTTTACGCTCATGAAAATGCTCGGATTCACGATCAATTTCATGACTTTGCTGGGTTTGTCGCTGGCTGTCGGTATCCTGATCGACGACGCCATTGTCGTCATTGAAAATATCTATCGTCACATCGCGGCGGGCGAGACGCCGATGAAAGCGGCCTTTACCGCCACCAAGGAAATCGGCCTCGCGGTTATGGCCACGTCATTTTCAATCGTCGTGGTGTTTGTACCGGTGGCGTTCATGAAGGGGATTATCGGCCGCTTCTTTTACCAGTTTGGGATGTCCATTGCGTTTGCGGTCGTTATTTCGCTATTCGTGGCCTTTACGCTCACGCCGATGCTCAGTGCCCGCTGGCTGACGCACCACGGCGGCAAGAAGGGCGAGCCAGGAGAGGATGATCTGGTGCCATCCGGGGACGGTGGCATCGTCATGCGCATCCTCGGTCTGTGGAACCGAGCGTTCGAGGGCCTTAAACCGGTATATGTCAGACTCCTCGGTGGCGCGCTTCGCACCCGGTGGCTGGTTATCCTGCTGGCTATCGCGAGCATTGTTGTCGCCGGTATCGCCACCCGATTTGTCGGAGCGGAGTTTATTACACAGTCGGATCAGGGGCAGGCTTCAATCGACGTCAACACTCCTCCGGGCACGACACTCAGCGAGACCTCGGAGCGTATCGGTCAAATCGAGAAAATTGTGCGGAGCCTTCCTGAAGTAGTGTCTTCGTATGTGTCCATAGGCGGCAGTAATATACCGGTTACGAGTGGACGTATCTTTCTCACCTTGCTCGACAAATCTGAGCGCACGCTTTCGGCCAAACGGCTCATGGATTCTATCCGCGTCTTGATCAAAGACGTCCCGGGCGTGAAAGGGGCGGTCGGCCAGGGTGAAAGCGAGGGAAGCGGGAGCAGCAAGCCGGTCGAAATTTCAGTTCGCGGCGAGAATCGTGACGAAATCACCGCCCTGACCCGCCGAGTGCAGACTATCATGCAGAACATTCCGGGCACGATCGACGTCGACAACACG
>JBGOTX010000075.1:0-7826 GCA_041476705.1 Candidatus Zixiibacteriota bacterium | reverse complement strand
CCCCTGATACCCGCTTGAACGAATTGCACTAATGTCCATCCGCCCATCGGGCGTCATGAACTGCCGGACACTCGGCCCCTGATCTGCCGGTGCCGAAGCAGGCGGCTCGGCTGACACGGTTGCGATCAGAGACAGTGCGGCAATAACAACAGAGATGGCAATACGGCGCATCGGTTCCTCCCCTATGTTTTTGACCTATTCAAGCCAGTGTTTGACATAACCATTTACTATGTGATAAACAGAGATGTGCGCCGGCCTTGCGGCCGTTCTCCGTTCGGGTTCACCGGGGAGTCGAACTACTGAAAGCAGGTCGTGGAGAACCCTATATGGAATAAAGGGGGCATTTGTCTGCTTTGCAAGGGATATTTTCAATCGTTGCGTCAGGTCTTGCGGCCCGCCTTGGCGGGACGTGTGACCTGACGCGCTTCTCGCGTACTAGAAGTTCTTGTAGATCGTGGTTCTGAGGGAGCTCCAGCGACCGAAAAACCCGACATCTTCTTGCTCAAAACCACTACTAATTCCCCCCTCTTTCCGACCCCGCACCCCTTATTGATGAACTGTGCCCCTAAAATGTCATTCCGGCGGCGGCCGGAATCCAGTCTTGTTCTTTGTCTCCTACAATCTTGGGCCCCTATACCCGGTCGCGCACCTGTCATTCCCGCGCAAGCGGGAAACCAAGAGTGTCGCGACCGGGGTGACAGTGTGGGCGCCGGGGTGACAACGAAACTTTTTAGATTAACAAAACGAACCCAATTTGGGGGACAGAAGCGAGATTGCGACGTCGCGCATCGCCCTTCGATCCTTCGACTTCGCTCAGGACGACGCAAGCTCAGGGTGACGGCGCTCCTCGCCATGAAAGAAGGGAAATCGTGTAGAACAAACCCATCCGGTGCTTGCTCCACATGGACTTACGAAACCTCCGGAATAGAAAAATCGGCGATGTGAAACAAAGCCAAGCGGATGATGGCCGTCAGGTCGGAGGCCTGACGGCACACTTGCGCATCAGGTCGGGTGGCCTGACGGCACAATTCTGCCGCCCACCGATCGCTCTTACAACTTCCTGAACCCCGCAGGCGAATCTTGCTCTTTTTGCGATTCATCGGCTGGTTTTTCATCCCAGCGGTCGGCCGCTCCCGTGATTCCCTTAAGCCGGAGGTCGAAATCGTCGGGGTTGGTGGCCGCAGTCATCGCTTCCTCAAACGAAATGATACCGGCGCGGTGAAGTTTCATGATCGACTGATCGAATGTCTGCATTCCGTATTGAATGCCGCCTTGCGCCATTAGGTCGGGGATATCGGCGGTCTTCTCGGGATTCATCAAACACTCGCGCATCGCCGCTGTAGATACCATGATTTCCAGAGCGGGTGCCCGGCCCGCCATGTCAGAGCGCGGCAGTAGCCGCTGGCAGACCACCGACCTGAGCGTTCCGGCCAGCAACAAACGAATCTGCTGGTGCTGGTGCGGCGGGAAAAACGACACGATACGGGTGATCGTTTCCACCACGTTCAACGTGTGCAGAGTAGTCAGCACAAGATGTCCCGTGTCGGCCGCGGTCAGCGCAATCGACATCGTTTCGAGGTCACGAACCTCACCGATCAGGATGACATCCGGGTCCTGTCGGAAAGCGTGACGGAGCGCGGCCGCGAAATTTTCCGTGTCGCCGCCGACTTCGCGCTGGGAGATGATCGACTTCTTGTCTCTGTAGATATACTCTATCGGGTCCTCAACGGTGAGGATGTTGAGGCCGCGATTGGCGTTCATTTCTTCGATGACCGCCGCCAGGGTGGTCGATTTACCCGATCCGGTTGTCCCGGTTATCACGATCAGCCCGCGACTTTCATGGGCCATCTGTTTGATGACCGGCGGCAGATTCAGATCTTCAAACGAGGGCACCGCCGTGTTGACCGCTCGGATGGCGACACCGGTTGTCCCGCGCTGGCGATACAAATTGATACGGAAACGCCCCAGCTTGGCGACACTCAGGGCGAGGTCCATCTCGTTCTTGCGATAGAACCGCTCCAACTGCTTTTCGTTGAGGATCTGCGATACCATCTGATCCATCAGATCGACCGTGACCGGATCGGTGGGTATCTGCTCAAGAATACCGTTGACGCGGAGGTGCGGACGGACGCCGACGCGAATGTGCAAGTCGGATGCCTTGTGGTTGAGCATCTCAACCAGCATCTGCTTTAATGTCATGGAGGCCCTTTCCCGAATCCGGGATCAGGCAGTGGGATCGATCAGAAACAAGACCTGGCCGAATTCGACCGGTTTGCCGTTCTCCGCAAGAACTTTGATGACCCGCCCGCTGACCTCAGACTCGATTTCATTCATCAGCTTCATCGCCTCAACAATGCAGACAACCTGTCCGGCCGTGATTCGCTCATTGGGCGAAACGTACGGCGCGGCATCGGGAGCCGGCGCGGCATAGAAAGTCCCGACCATTGGGGACTTTACTTCCACATATCGGCTCATGTCCTCGGTTGCTGAAGCGGCCGCGGGGGCGGCCCCAGCCGGGGCGGTGGCGGGGGTTTGGGAAGGCATTGAGACCTGTGGCTCCGGAGTGACCATCATGACCGCCTGGGGATGGTGCCCGTTGGAACTGGCATGCATCTTTTGCGTGATCTTGATAGTACGACCCCAGCTGGATATCTCGAGCGACCCTATTTCCGACTCTTCGACAAGTCGGATCAATTTCCGAATATAGTTTTCTGTCATGAACATAATATCTCTGGAAAGACCTTGCCGGACGACAAGGCGTTATTGGCTACTCCTTTACAATCCCTCGTCCTCGAAAAAAACTATAGGTTATACACCCTACAGTTCCAACAACTTTTTTTCGGCCCGGTTGAGCACTTCCCCCCCTTTTGGCGTAACCAGAACGTCGTCTTCGATCCGGACCCCTCCCCAGCCGGTAATGTATATCCCCGGTTCGACCGTTACTACGTTGTTGGGCAATAACTTATCATTTGACAACGCGGACAATCTCGGTCCCACATGGATGAAAAACCCGATCCCGTGGCCGGTCCCGTGACCAAAGGTCTTTCCATGCCCCGACCGGTTAATAATCGTCCTGCAGGCCTTGTCGATGTCGCGGGCCATGACTCCGGCCCTGATTTTGGCAATTCCGGCCAGCTGGGCCTTGAGGACCCAATTGTAGATGCGCTTGTGTCTTGGGCTGGCTTTTCCGACCACGACCGTACGGGTTATGTCCGATACATACCCATTAATAGTGGCCCCGAAATCGAACGTGATGAACTCGCCGTGGCGGACCTTTCGGCGCGAGGCGATCCCGTGGGGCATGGCCGAACGGGGCCCGGAGGCGACGATCGTCTCGAAAGCCGGCTTTTCAGAACCGAGCATGATCATCTGATATTCCATCTCAGCGGCCAGCTCGTTTTCCCCCACCCCCGGCTTGATGAGGGGCAAGATCCGCCGGAAGGCCTCGTCGGAGATCGCCACTGCCTTGCGAATACTGGCAATTTCGTCCCTATCCTTGACCCATCCGATTTCGGCAAAAAGGTAGTCCGAGGGGACGAACAATGCCTCGGGCAGGGCCTTTTGCATGCGAGCGCTGTTGGCGACTGTCAGGTACTCGGCGTTGATCCCAAACCGACGGTTCTTGCCGCCCAGCGAAGAAACGGCTTTCAAACTGTCGATCAGCCCGCCGACCACCGTCGTTACTTTAGCCCCGGAGACTTCCTGGCGAGCTTGAATGGTGTATCGCGAGTCGGTCAGGAATTCGGCGGTCGAACCACACAGGGCGAGCAAACCGTTGCTTCCGGTGAAGCCCGTCAGATACCTGACGTGATCGGCGTGGGTGACGATGACGCCGTAGAGGTTGTGCTTCCGGCACTGCGAGCGAAGATCATTGATCCGTTTGATCGACATGGGATATTTCCTTCTCGGGTGATTTTTCCAGGGCGTGCGCCAGCTTTTCGGCCAGTCCTGGAGTGGGATTTTTATCATACAGCCATTGGAACACCTCGGCCGCCAGCCGGGAGTGCCCCTGAGCCAAATACAAATCTCCTATGGTCTCGGAATACAACAGATGCCGCTTCGGCGCCGCCTCTTTAGTCGTTACACGGGTTGGCCGAGATTTGATCGCGTCATCGGTATCTTCCTGTGGTCGAACCAGCGTGATCGTGCGGGTGGTTTCGCGAATACCGCGCTGGGGCAAATCACATCGCAGACCATCGGATTCGGGATCAATTTCGAGGACCTGCCCAAAGTTGGCCATCGCCGACCATTCATCCCCCTGAGCGTAGGCGATATCGCCCAGATGCTTGAGAGCGACCAGATGGTTCGGCTCGCGTGATAGAATGAGGTGGAATTGTGCCAAGGCGGCTTCCGTCTGACCCGCCCGATACAGAGCGAGCGCATAGGCGACACGTCCGGACAGAATATCCTCGCCGTTAAGTAGATGCTCCCGGCAGACCTGCACGGCGGACGCGTACTTCTTCTCGGACACCAGCCGCATCGCGATCGCGGGCCAGTAACCGGCCGACTCGAGGCGGCGGCGATCACCGGTCGCATCCTCGATCTCAGCCGCGCCGGCTTCACGGCTTGATTCCGATCGATTCATTCGCGCCTTCTCATCTTCTTCACGAGGGAGCTGGTGGACCGTCCCGGAGTCAGCCGTATCCGTTTCACCGTGCCACCGTATGACCGGACCAAATCGGCGCCGATGATCTCCGTCAATTTGTAATCCGCCCCTTTCACCAGAACATCCGGGCGCACCCGTTTAATCAGTTCTGCCGGCGTATCTTCGGAGAACAGGACGACAAAGTCGACCGATCTGAGCGCCAACAGCACCGCCGCCCGATCGCGCTGGGACTGCACCGGTCGGCCTTTCCCCTTGAGACGACGAGCCGAGGCATCGGTGTTGAGTCCGACTATGAGAATATCGCCGAGGCGCTTTGCCTCGGACAGATAATCGACATGGCCGCGGTGGAGAATGTCGAACACGCCGTTGGTGAAGACGATCCGTCTCCCTGAACGGCGCAAACGCGCCGCCAGCGACTTGATATACGACTTGGCCGCCAGTTGAGGTACCATCATATGCGCAATTCGATCCTTCAACCGATTCAATGGTAATCGTACCGCCGCGTTTCGGTTTCCACGAGGCGAATTTTCTTCGGACCCTTCTCCGACTCGCCTATAATGGTAATCTCACGCTGGGAGCTTTCCGAGCGGGGCAAGAGCGTTGCGATCTCAAGCACAATCCTGGAGTCGGAGACATACCGCGACCCGCCGCGGATAATCGACATCCCGGCGGTGTCGCCCAAGGGAAACTCCACCGCAATTTCGTCGGGTTCGCGCCGCAGTCGTTTGGCGATCTGCGCGGGGTCGGAATCAGCGGAGATGACCAGAATAACACACAAGACGCTGTCCAAGCTCACCGTATCCACCACTCTAATCCCCACCAGAAAAGGTATATGTTTCCCGGTCGGGAGTGGATACGAGGCCTTCTCGTACTGCATCTCCCCAATCACTACCGGCTGACCAGCTAGCCCTTGCAGTTTGGCGTTCCACTCAAGTTGTTCTTTGGCGCTCAGATTGGCCGGGCTCATTACTTCTTTCATCCGTGCCGTCAGGTCGCCGGTGAAGAGTGAATCGATGGCGGCGGGTATTTTCTCATACCCACTCACCTTCGTGATTAATCCGACGCTGTCAAGCCGGCTGGACACTTTGGTCGACATCAGGACATGATTCAACGGGTTGTCTACAACCTTGGTATCACTCTTGGTGATAATCGACAGCGGCTGACTGGTCATAGTCCAGCCCGCTTTGGAACGAGCGATCGTTCTCCGCACAACCGAGATCGTACTGTCGGTCGGGTTCTTGGTCGAGTCGAACCACCGCGTTCGCTCGGACTTCGTTTCGACCGAGAAGGTGATAGAATCGGGCGGGTTGAACTTATACTGAAGCGGCCCCGCGTGGCCGGCGCCGACGGCAAATCCGATCAGGGCGAGCGTAAACAGTACCGTTTTTCGCGTGGGCAGACTTCCAAGATAATTGACCAACTTACGATGAAACATTCACTGACCTCATATTCCCGTTGTCCAGATTGCGCTCCAATTCCGCTCGGAGCTGGGCGCGCGAAATTGTAGCCGTGCCGATCTGACCGACCGAATACCCAGCCGCCGCATTTGATACAATCGCCGCTTCGATAAGATCCGCGCCGGCGCAAACCGCCGACACAAAGGTCGCGATCACCGTGTCTCCCGCGCCGGTGACGTCGTAGACATCACGGGCGAAAGTCGGAATATGGGTCGGCCCGACCCCGCGCTGGAACAGCGACATCCCCTGTGCGCCGCGCGTGATCAAAATCGATCGGGCCTCCAGCTTCTCAAGCAAGCTGTTGCCCACCGCCAGCAGGTCATCTTCGGTACGAATACGCCGTCCAGCCGCGAATCCCGCCTCATGATGGTTGGGCGTAATCACGGACACCTTCTTATAGTGCAGGAAACGGGTTTCTTTGGGATCGACGGCGAGGAATACACCCTTCAGGAGACAGAGCGCAATGACTCGTTCGAGAAGCGAAAGCGTGATAACCCCCTTGCCGTAATCAGAGAGTATCAGCGCCTGAACCGAATCGATGGCGGCGAGTATCCGCCCGTACACTTCTTCCTCCACCGCGGAATCGAGATCACGACGGTCCTCGCGGTCGGCTCTCACGATCTGCTGATTGTGCGCAATAATGCGTGTCTTGATGGTCGTCTGCCGCGACCGGTCGACCACGAGATGATCGGAGCTCACCTTCTTGTCACCCAGCAGACGTTGTACTCGTTCGGCCGCATCGTCGGCGCCGATCGTGCCGACCAGAATCGGCTCGTTGTCGAGCGCGCGAATGTTGGCCGTCACGTTGGCCGCGCCTCCCAACAGCAGTTTATCCGACTGAACCTCGACCACCGGCACGGGCGCTTCGGGAGATATCCGCTCGACCGAACCGAACAGGTATTCATCGAGCATGACATCGCCCAAGATCAACACCCGGGCGCGACCGATCCGTCCGGTTATGTTCTCTATGCGATCCTGGGTCAGCGGCACAGCCGATCTCCCCGCCTGCGGGCGACCCGACAACGGCCGTCGGAAGTGAAATGAGTTGACATCGGGTGAGAATATATTACAATGCTCTGCCTGCTACAAGCAGGGAAATCCGACGACACATAAACGAGGACATACCATGGAAATGAACCAGCCGCCACAGCAGATAAATATTGAACTGGGTGAAAAGGAAGCCGAGGGTATTTATGTCAACCTCGCCATGATTACCCACTCGCCGACCGAGATTGTGATCGACTTTTCGCGCGTCATGCCGCGCACCCCCAAATCCCGGGTGCTGGCGCGGGTCATTATGACGCCCATGCACGCCAAGATGCTCTTGAGTGCGCTCGATGACAACCTGAAGAAATTTGAGACCCAGTTTGGCGAAATCAAGGTCTGGGGCATGCCCAACCAGTCGAAAACAATCGGGTTTGCATCGGGCGACGATCAGACCGGAACCGATCGCTGATCCGCGGGTTTGCTTGGATGGAGTACCCAGCCGAACAACCGTTGGCGGTGTAGCTTGGCCGGATATTTTTTCGAAGGTCTTATATGACGTTAGCCAAACAGACGATCACCTGCCCTTTCTGCAAAGAGCCGATCATCGCCGGCGCGACCAGGTGCAAACACTGTCAGTCCGACTTGACCAAGAGCGATTCCGCAAAAGACAAATCCCACACGTCGGTGCCAAGAACCCGAGTCACGCGCGTGCTGTTGACGCTGAGTTCCCGCTCATGCGGCGTTGCGAAGAAAAGCATGTCTTCCCGCGGCAGATG
>JBGOTX010000074.1:0-7852 GCA_041476705.1 Candidatus Zixiibacteriota bacterium | reverse complement strand
TTTCACCTCACCGGTATCGGGCTGATTAGTTACTGGCACTGGGCGTATGCCTGGCATCATCATCTGCTGGACGCCCATCTCGACCCGCGTGTGTATCGGCTCACGATGTGGCGCATTCTCACCGGTCCGATTCTGTCGGTGGTGGCTATCTGCCTTTCGTTTGTCAGCTTGACGCTTAGTGTGTCGGTGTACATGCTGTTGTTGCTCGTCTATATTCTACCGAGCCGACTCGATCACCGGTTCGGGCTCGGGCGAAGGCCGACTTCACTCAGCCCGGAGTGAGTTTTCTACAATCTTCCGATTTTTAAAAATAATCCCACCCGTTGGATGGGGTACGAACAGAACTCGAATGTCCGCTTAATTCTGGTGGTGGGGGAAGGATTTGAACCTTCGAAGGCATCGCCGACAGATTTACAGTCTGTTCCCTTTGACCACTCGGGAACCCCACCATCGTCATTGACCCGGCAACCGGATCATTTTTGAGAAGCGCTAATGTACAGGCGACACCTCGAAAAATCAATGGAAATGTACATCTTGAATGCAATGGCGAAGAACCGTCCCAATCGTACGTAGATTCAGCCGCCACATGAGATGAGCCCCGTAACGCATTACAAATTCTTGTGTTACGCGTTGCCCCTATGATACCAATTCGTCGACAACATCGTCTTCTGTCTCGGTGACGTTGCTTCGCTCAGAGACATCTCGCCGAAAACGAACATCTTTACGTCTTGGTTCAAGACGCGAACGATGTCGGGCCACCGCATCGGATACAAAGTAGGTGAATTCTGAACGAAATCGATCCGCTGAAAACTGAACGGCGTGACAGCGAACAGCGGTCGCCTCAAATTGGGGAGCAACCGACTCAAAACGCGCCACCGCGCCGATGAGTGACTCGACACTTTGTTCTTTGAACAGTATTCCACTAAGACCGTCGACCACCGTCTCCCTCGCCCCTCCCCGGCCGAGCGCAATCACCGGCGTGCCGCAGGCCATGGCTTCCAGCGGCGCGATGCCAAAATCTTCCTCCGCGGCAAAGACGAATGCTTTGGCTCGCTGAAGGTGGGATTTGAGAATCTCGTGCGGTTGGTATCCGAGCAAACTGATATTCGGCGCGGCCAGTTTGCTGATCTTGTCAAACTCGGGGCCGTCACCGATGACAACCAGCCGCCGATCGGGCATTTTGGCAAAGGCCTCGACAATCAGGTCGATTCGCTTATATGGCACCATTCGTGAAGCAGTCACGTAGTAGTCTTCCCTCCCCTGGCCAATCGCGAACGACTCGATGTCAACCGGCGGATAGATCACGGTCGACTCGCGACCATAGACTTTTTCTATCCGGCGGGCGATAAACTTTGAGATGGCGATAAACTCATCCACTCCGTTGGCTGTGCGATAATCCCATATTCGCATTCTATGCAGAAGCCAGCGCGCCATCCAGCTTCTGGGACCTGAGGCCAGATTCAATTCGCGCAGGTACTGGTGGGTCAGGTCCCAGGCATACCGCATCGGTGAGTAGCACATGCACAGATGCAACTGATCCGGCCCGGTGATTACCCCCTTCGCCACCGCGGCGCTGGAAGAAATGACCAGATCATACCCGGACAAATCCAGCTGTTCGATCGCCAATGGCATGAGCGGCAGGTAATGTCGATACCGCTTCTGCGCTCCGGGCAAACGCTGGATGAACGTGGTCGTGACCGGTCTGTTTCGGATAAACTGTCTCTTGTCGTCATCGAGAAAGTCCACCACCGCAAACAGATCGGCCTGTGGAAAGACATTGAGCATCTGTTCGAGCACCCGTTCGGCCCCCGCATAGACCACCAGCCAGTCATGCACGATCGCCACTCGCAACCGGGCGAGCTCGGACTTCTGCGGCTTTTTGAACTTCAGTCGCGCGGCGGAACTCATTCTTTTCTCTCGCCCGTTGTGGCCGTCTCGCGTCGCGGCGATTGTGACACCAGTTTCAAAGCGCGCGACACCCCGGGCACGTTCGCCTTGATGTCTTTTCGGAGTTCGGCAAACGCCGGAGCGCTGGCTCCGGTGCTTTCCCGGCGTATGTATTCCCGTATCAGCAACAGGAGTGTCGTCAGGAAAAAGGCCGCGAAACCTGTCAGCAAAACCGACAGGGTGCGGCGCGGCTGTGACTTGAGCGTGGGCAACGACGCCTGGTCGAGTATGCGGACTATCGGCACGTCCCTTTGCGCATCCAGTTTGGCCACCTCGTACTGCTGTTGCAGGTACAGATACGCCGCCGACTTTACCTCCACCTCGCGCTGGAGACGGGTGAGTTCATAGAGGACGTCGGAATTACTGCTCATCGCCCAATCGGCGTTGCGACGCCGGAACTCGGCCAGATTATTTTCACACTCACGCAACGAGTCGCGGCTGACCAGTATCTGCGAAGCCAGATACCGCTGGTTGTCCCGGGCCAGTGATTTCCGTCGATACAGATTGTATTCCTCAAGACGAGTCAGGTATTCCGCCACCAGCCCCCGCGACAATTCGGGAAACCTGGTTTCGACTGTAATCCGTATCTCGCTGGTTTTGCGATCGGTTGTTACCGTCGTGACATCGGAAAGCGCCTGGCGCAGTTGGTCGGGGTTGTCGGTCCCAAAGTAAGAGGCCGGCACGACCGTGATGGTTTTCCCGTTATCCTTAACCGTATATGATCGCCCCAGCAAAGCGTCGGCAATGGTCCGGGATTGCAAAACCACCGGATACAGTACCGAGGAGTTTTCGTCAATACCGGCCCCGGCGCCGATCCCCACGACCTCCTTGAGCGCCGACATGTTGTCGCTCTTGCCCGAAGGCAGAATGGTGGCGGTGGAGACATACTGGTTCGGCGTAAAGGCCATAATGATGGCCATTGCCGTCATAGCCAGGACGGTTACAATTGCAATCTTTTTCCACCGGCGAATGATCAGCCTGGCCAGCTCGATAATCGTCCAGCTGTGTCCGGCCGTGGCGCCGGTTCGCTCCGCCGGAAGGATTGTTGATTCGGTCAACCGATTCGTCACACTCTTATTCCTTTCACCCGACAATTACGGCTCGGGGACTGGCCTCTACCGGTATCTTATCCAATGTTGCCGTGGTGGCGTGCAGGAGGCGTTTATCTATCGACCACTCGTGCCACGAAAGCGCCGCGAAAAACCAGGTCTGGAAAAAGAAAAACTCGCTCACACTGACCAAAGATGTGATGATCACGACAATTCCCGCCAGAAGGAGCGCCTTGCGGTACTCGGTGTTGCATTTCATGCGGAACAGCGGATACAGCGTAAACCAAAGAAAGGCCCCCAGACCGAACACGCCGACATTTACCAGCAGGGTCGCCAGACCGTCGGTCGAGCGGATATACCCGAATCCAATACCGAACAGTTGATGCAGGAGGTCCGACTGCGCCCAAAGCCGTATGGCGTTCTGAAAAATATCCAGACGGATCAGGCCGGACGCATGCTCGAGCGAAAATTTCGAGATGGCAAAGCTGATCAGTTCGCCCATCGGCGTGGTCATCAGGTACAGAAACCCCAGAATGGCCAACCCCAACGTGACGACCAGACGCTTCACACGGCCGAACAGAATCGCTTCCATGAGAAAAAATGCGAACAGTCCAAGATAGGCGGTCGACGACGTTGACAGCACCACGGCCGCCAGGATCAGCCACCAAATCCTGTCCCGCTGATAGCAGAACAGAATGAGAAACGGCAGAAGCGAAAAGGCGAACATGGAGGCCTCCGAGGCCAGCGACTTCATCCGCAACAACTGAAAACTCCCGAGTGACACGGTTTGGACTTTGCTGTAGACGACGTCTTCCCCGGTAATACGATTCGACAGGAAATCGACATTCTGGTGAAGAACGCTGAAACCGATCACGTCATAGAATCCGTAGACCACGAACAAAATGACGCCTATTCTGGCCAGCCGGATGAGTTGTTCCCGACTGTCATATCGGGCGAGATGCAGGCGCAGATAGAAATAGAAGAGCACGCAGGTGACCAGGTACACGCTCTGGGTGAATAAGCTTTTTCGGAGAAGCACAAGCGTTGGCTCCTCAGGCGACACCACCTTGACCGCGTTCAGGTCGGGCATCCAGCCGACATTCAAAATTTGGCTGACTGCCTGCCATGCCAGAAAGAAAAAGAGAAACCAGGTCGCCTGGCGATGAATGGATCGATGAGGATTGCCGAGGAGTGCACTGCCGGTGTCGAGCCCGATCTGCGCCAGCACCAACAACAGCGATAACACCAGCCCCTTGATCACCGTCGACACGACAAAACTCTGCACCAGCATGGTGACAATCGCCAGCTTGAGCAGAAGAAATCCGACATCCATTGACTCGATTGAGTAGTCAAGCCTAATCGGCTGGGCGGAAGCGGTCACTGATCTGGTCGCGGCGTCCATGCGTGCTGGTCAAACCCTTTCGTTTCCCGGTTGATTCACTTCCATCCGGGCGCACCTATCCTAAGTGCGCCGTTTTGGATTGCAACCGATGTGCCGAAAAGCATCCACGGAAAGCACTTGCAACGCGTTGTCATTAAACAGATTACGACCGTGATTGGAGGACTAGAAATCGAGGGTGGCGGAACTGAGAATCTGTTTCCGCGTGGCCCTGAAAACAATTTCCCTATCGACCCGAACCGGGTACGATTTTGTCGATCAGTTCGAGCCAGCGGCGAGCCGTCGATTCCCAGCTGAATTCCCGGGCCCGTTCGCGACCCACGGATTGGAGTCGACGCCGAAGCCCGTCATCCGAGGCCACAGAAAGAACCTTGTTGGCTATCTCCTCAGCATTATTCGGATCGACATACAAGGCCGCACCGCCACAGACTTCGGGGAGCGAAGCGGCTCGCGAAACCACCACCGGACAGCCACACGCCATGCTTTCCAGTGGCGGCAGGCCGAACCCTTCGTACCGCGATGGGAAAACGAGGCAAACGGCTCTCTCGTATAAAGCGCGCAGTTGGGCATCGGTTACATATCCGAGATAAATCATCGATGGCGGCATGGGAGATTTGCCTTGGCCGAATATGCGCGCGTTGGCTCCCCCGACCACGACTAACGCCATCCCCTGCTCTTCGAGTCGTCGAGCTGTGACCGCCAGCGCGGAGACATTCTTGTTGGGGTTGAGACTCCCCACCGCAAGCACAAATGGCCTGTCACACAGTTTGTGCGTGACCAGAAAAGATTGATCCGGCTCCCGTCTGATCACATGATCGGCGCCGAGTGGAATGACCGTGGAGCGCGACGGCTCCAGTCGGCAGGCGCGTTCAAGCTCCTTTTGGGAAAATATTGAGTCGGTTACCACCTGAGCGGCGCACCGCGTCAGGCGACGATGCATGAGCTGATACCAGAACCGAAATAAGGGCGTGTACCCGGCGGGCGCGAAAAACACCGAAGCATCATGAATGGTCACGATCTGATCCCGAACGACAAGCGGGGCTGTATTGCATAAGCTCACGAGCAATGCGCCACGCGCCGCCAGCGGCAATTCGAGCTGTTCCCACACATGACCATTCAGCCGACCCACCTCCCGTCGCACTATTGCTTTCAATTTCGGATACTGGACGATTCGCCGCGGACTGATAAGCTCAAACTCCCACCGATCGCGGATCGAGGCATCTTGGGCCAGCAGGTGATCCAGAGCGGTGACGACTTCGACGGCGTATCGCTGAACCCCGGTCGGGCGCTGGGCCAGGAATCGGCCGTTGATGACGCATCTTCTTTTCACGCGACTACTCGGTCAGCAATCGCGCCAGGGTCATGGCGCCGTCTTGCCAGGTGGGCCAGGACTGAACGGCTTTCCCATCGGGTCGGGCTTGCTTCAGCGCCTGCAATATCCCCTCGCGGAGACCGCTCTCGGTTGGTTCGACATACACGCAGTCGCCACCGCCGGCTTCGCGAATTTCGGGAATATCGGAGGCCACAACTCGCGTACCACAGGCCAGCGCCTCACGGACCGGTATACCGAAACCCTCGTAGGACGATGGAAATATGAACAACTCGGCTCGGCGATAGAAATCGGCCAGCCGCTGATCATCGACATACCCCGTGGCGATCACGCCGTTGTTGCTTCCGGGCGTCACCAGAGCCGACAAGCGGCTGTCCTTCCAACCTCTCCCCCCGACCAGCACAAGATTCCAACCCGCCATGAGTCCATCATCGCGCATCTTCATCCAGGTCCGCACCAGCAGTTCCAGATTCTTGCGCGGCTCCCATGTCGCCACCGCAAGTATGTAAGGAGACGGAATATTCGTACCCGAATCTGCTCCACTCTCGGTTCCATCTATTGATTGAAACAGGGTCTGGTCAACAGCGGGGGTGATTATGGCATCGGCCGGTCGTCCGTAGAGCGTAACCAACCTTTCGGCGGTGCCGTGCGAAATTGCGGCAACATGAGTGGCGCGCCGCAGATCGCCCTGAAAGAACATACTGAAGGATAGCCGGTGCAATCGGCCCATCGATTGAGGCGCAATTCGCCAAGTGAGATCATAGACGGTGGACACCGATCGAACGCGGGGGTCAAGCTTGGGCAACAAACTCAAACCGCCCCAGAAGGCGTCGATCCGGTCAGCCGCACAAAGGGATCCACACCGCCACTTCAGCCAGATCGCCGGCTTGAGATGCGACATTAACGACGAATGATCAAGCCGAAGATGCCAGCGATCGGACAGTACGGGAAGTTCGATACCGACATTCGCATACACGAAAAAGTCCGCCGCAGGAAGAATCACATCGAGCTGTCGGCAAAGCTCGTACACATACCGTCCTACCCCGCTCCGTCGGCCTATCAGCGGACGGCCATCGATTCCTATTCGCATCGGTCGAGTGATGGTGTCCATGATTCCCGACTCAGGAGACGCCCGCCCGTTTCGATTCCGCCTTCACGTCGTCTTGCGAGCGACCACAAAAATATTCGCGCCGTCGACCGTCCGATTTATCGATTCGCGCACCGCATCGACATACCGTTCCCGATACCGCCGCCAGAGTTTGTCGTCCAGGTTGCGCACCAGACGCCCGAAAGCCCGCGGGCCGCTGAAACGATGAAACCGGTACCAAAACGTGAACCAGTCTGGCTGGTAGTGTATCACCAGCTCGACGCCGAAACCGGCACGCTTCAATTCCTGCCGCCATTGCGCCTCGGTCAGCAAATTACGATGATAACTTCCTCTATTAATCTGCTCGCTCGCTCTCCGCCCGAAATATTTCGCCAAATCGCGCTTATACCTCTGTACCGGGACCGTAAACACAAGCCGGCCGCCGGGACTGAGAATTCGATTCAATTCGTCAAGAATCGTCGGCAAATCGCTGACATGCTCCAATACCGAATTGGACATGATCGACTGTACGGCGGTATCAGGCACGGGGATGGAGCTTTCATGCGAGTGCACCAGGTCCCGATAGAGATGGTATTCACGGGCGACGGCCAGTGCATCGGGGTCATGGTCGATGCCGAAGTCGACCATTTCGAACAGCGCGGACGCGAAGCTGGCATCGCCACAGCCGAAATCGGCCAGGGGACGCTGGAGCAGTTCACGATGGCGGCGGAACAACGAAAACTCCTGGGCGCGCCAGAACGAATGCCAGGGCTGGTCATACCGCACATACAGAATATCATCCGACCGATACAACACCTCCAGTTTGCGGGCCAGGCCCCCGGTGAGTCCGGTTCGATCGTATCTTTCAGAGTCGATGGTCCGCGGTGCTTGGTCGGATGGAGGTCGAAACTTCTGGTAGGTCCGGTCAATAACTTCGGTGATTCGACCGAGAGTCATATACGCCAGGGTTTTCATGCCGGCGGATGACCATTAGACCGTGCCGGGCCGTGGATCAATTCATCCAGAACGCCGCCGAATTG
>JBGOTX010000073.1:0-7868 GCA_041476705.1 Candidatus Zixiibacteriota bacterium | reverse complement strand
TATCGTATTCCAAGGTGGACGGCGCCGTGTACCGTCACCGCGATCAGAACGATGCCTCCTTCGATTTCAATCTGGACGGTCTGCCGGTTCTGAAAAAGGAATCCTATCTCGGCGGCGTGTCGGCCAACTACGTGCCGGGCGAGCGGACCATCTGGTCTCTGACGGCGAACCGGTTTTCGACCTATACGCTGACCGAGCCCAAGCACCTCATGGGGATATACTGGCGCGATTGGCCGGGATATTCCGAAGACTCCAACGGTGTTTATAACGGTACGGTCCACAAGGACACGTATCTCAACAACCGGGACTTTTCTAATCCGTACGAGTTGACCGGATTCATGCTGGCCCCTCGTTACGACCCCTCCTATATATACAGCAAGGCGACTGTAAATTCGGTCACCGCGAACCTCGTCCAGCAGATTACCAAGACGAACCAGATCAAAATGGGCATGACGTACGACCAGTATCACATCAAACGTGATTCCAAGAAATTCTACAATGATAAGCCGTACACAGAGTTTTACGATTGTCGGCCGGCCTACGTCTCCGCATTCGCGCAGGAGAAGCTGGAATATCAGCGGTTCGTGATCAACGCCGGACTTCGTTGGGATTACCGTAACCCGGACATTTCCTTCATGTCGTACGCACTGACCGGCGGCCAATGGATCGGACAGTGGAAGAAAGCCGACACCAAGAGCCAGATAGCGCCGCGTTTTGGGGTGTCGTTCCCGATATCCGAGAAGACCGTCATGCACGCCAACTACGGCGTGTATTACCAATCGCCCATTTATCGATATCTCTATATCAATGTGGCGGGAGATATTTCCACCGGCCTTCCGCTGTTGGGCAATCCCAACCTGAAGCCGGAAAAAACAGTTTCATACGAGTTGGGCATGAATCACCTCGTCGGCGACAATCTTCGGATGGAAATTACCGCCTATTACAAGAATATCAGCGATCTGGTGACCACGCGCCGCCTATTCACCATTCCGGGGACGTCCATTACCTATTTCACCAACGACGACTACGGCTCGGCCACCGGTATCGATATTTCGCTGGAGCGCCTCAAACTCAACGGTTTCGTGAGCGGATCGATTTCGTACGGGTATATGGTCGCGCGCGGAATCGGGTCCAATGCCCTCGAGCCGTACTATACGTATCTGACGTCTTCGGCTGATACGCTCGCGCCGGTGACCGAGTATCCCCTCGATTTCGACCAGCGACACACGGTCACCGCGATGCTTGACGTGCATTTCCCCCGCCAGTGGAAGGGACATGTCTTTGGTCTGCCGGTGCCGGGAGCGTGGGGACTGGCGCTGGTGGGGTATCTCGGCTCCGGTCTACCATATACCAAGAGCGACGGCAAGGGTTTGCGTGTAGGCGAGAGGAACGAGGGTAGACTGCCGGCTTACTCCAGTGTCGATATGCGGTTCAACAAAGATATGTTCCTCGGTTCGCACGGCAACACGCTGACGTTCTTTGTCGAGGTGGAAAATCTGTTTGACCGTCGCAACGTGCTGAACGTGTACGCCCGGACCGGACTGCCGGACGACGACAACATTCGTAACGGGACCGGCCTGTCGACGATCGACCAGAATCAGTTGAACCAGCTCAATAAGTTATACGATCACGATCCCCAGAATTACGCGCCTCCGCGGACGGTTCGTCTGGGGTTGGAATTCAGCTTTTAGGCGGAGTTCGGATGGAAAGAGGTATGAAACATAACGGATTGTACAAACCGGCCGTGCTGGCGGTCGCCCTGGCGATCGCGGCCGTCTCATCACTCAGCGCCCGCCCGCCAAAGTCAACGAATTTGCCGGATGGGGATGTCAATCCGCCGCGACTGATACCATCGCCGGCGACGATTGATCAGGTAATTCACGATTACGGAAATATCGCCACCACCGTTGATAACTGGGGATATATCGGCGGGTATGGTTGGCAGGGGAAACCCTCTGGTGAATGGCCGCGCGGATCCGGACATAACTATCTGGCGGAAGTCAAATATTGGATGGGTACGATCACTCCGGTCGGTGATACCCTGGTGGCCGATACCTATGAAGATTTTCAGGGGCTGCCCGACACAGTCGGCGGGACGAGCGCCTACAAGATTTTATTTTCAACCGATACCAGCCGGTACTATGACTACAGCACCTTGGACACCACCGGGAGCGGGTTGGGTGATCCGGCCCACGGGTGGAGAGTCTGGAACAGCGATTCAGGTAAATGGCTGTATAACCAGATTTATAATTCCCGCGACTCGCAGTTGGTGGCGGGCAATTATACGCACTTCTATCCCGGCGGACCGACATCGCTCCAGGAATCGCACTACCGTTTCAACGATGCGGCCCAGGGAACCTCGCTGATGGGTCTGGAAATGACCCAGACTGTTTTGCAGTGGAATTACTGCTACAATGAAGATTTTCTGTACGTGATTCTCGAAATCAAGAACACCTCGGCGACCGACTACCACAACTTTGCCTTTGGTTTGTACATCGATATCGACGTTGGCGCAAACCAATTGGCCGGCCAGAACGGCAACCTCGGTGATTTGGTCGGTTCCGATTCCGCGGAGAATCTGGCGTGGATCTACGACTCGTCCGGGTATGATAAAGGTTGGAAGTCGGTGACCGGTCTTATGGGAACCAAGTTCATCGAAACGCCCCTGGGCGTGGGCATGACCTCGTTTCGCACCGGAGATTGGGCGCTCGTGCCGGATAACGACCCGGGCAAATACGCGATGATGACGACCAATCAGTTCGATGTATCAAATCCCCCGGGCGACCAGTACTATGTTCAGTGTACGCGGGGGATCGATCTGTTGGCAGGGAAGACGGCCCGCGTGGTCTATGCCCTAATCGCGGGCGCCGACGAGGCGGACTTCCGCGCCAACGCGGCGATGGCCCAGACGCTTTACAACAGCCGCTTTATTGGTCCGCAACCGCCGACCACCCCATTTCTGAGCGCTACAGCCGGCAACGGGAAAGTCTACCTCCGCTGGACGGACACCTCCGAAGTCGGGGTTGATCCGCTCACCGGCGTGAATGATTTCCGCGGGTACAAGCTGTATAGGAGTGACAACAAGGGGAAGACCTGGGGAGCGATCGACCTGACCAACAAAAACAATTGTCTCCAGATTGACTACGTGACACTGGCCAAATTTCCGTCGGGCGGACCGGGTGAACCGATGCCGCACACGTATATCGACGCGAATCTATCCAACGGCGTGGAGTACTGGTACTGTCTGTCCGCGTACGACGCCGGAGAGCCGGGACTGGTCGATGCGCTTCAATCGGGTTTCGGCACGCCGGGATCGGCTCGCAATACTGCCGCCGCCATCCCGCGCACCAATCCAGCCGGATACTACGCCGCGGCCACGACTGTGGAACACAAGACCCTTACGACCCAGCCACCTTCTCTCGGGCAGGTGACGCCGATGGTATTTAATCGGAGTCAGATAAGGTCCTCCGCGTACAAAGTCGTTTTTACGGACCAGCCCGATCAGACCTATTGGCATTTGGTGAATGACTCATCCGGGGATACGGTGATCAAGAACCAGACGATGGAAAACGCCGATCCTTCATTGTATCCCGTCGCTGAGGGGCTTCGCGTCGTCGTGGAGAACGGTGACCGGGTGCCGCGCGGATACAGCCAGACGGGTTTCGCGGTCGCCGGGGACACCAACCTCGTAGTGGGGACGTTCGTGGGGTCGAGCATTCCCTACTACGCCAATGATCCGAGTCTGGTGTTCGGGGACGCTAAGATTCGCGCCGATTATGAAATCCGCTACACGGGCGACAGCTCCCTGGCGACATCGATCCTGGAAGGATTTAACGCGACCAGTTATCCGCGGGCGTGGGTGCCGTTCGAGGTCTGGAATGTCACGACCGGTCAGCGGGTGTCATGTTCCGTGACCAAAACCAACGGTATCTGGATTCCCGGAAACACACTTATAATAGTCGATTACCCGTATGATACACTTGCCGACCTAACGGCGGTGGCTTTCCCGTATGAATACAGCTGGGCTTTTCGGTTCGACGCCACGGCGTGGAGTCCAGCTATCGGCGATGTTCTGACGATGCAAGGCGCGCCGGTGAATGGTCCAAACGATGAATTTGCGTTCAAGCCCGATGGCATTGTCGCGTCCCAGGCATCCGTGGACCTGAAGAAGATTCACACCCTTCCCGATCCGTACTTCGGGAGGTATTCGGCTCGGGTCGAGGATTTGAACGGCGAAAATGTGATTCAGTTTGTCAATCTTCCGGACAAGTGCACGATCCGCATTTACACGCTGGCCGGTGATTTGGTGCAGACGCTCGAACACGAGGGATTTACCGGCACCGCCGACTGGAATCTGCTTACCAGCGATCAGCGCGAGGTGTCATCGGGCGTGTATTTGTATCATGTCGATTCGCCGTACGGAGAGCGGCTCGGCCGAATGGCCATTATTAAGTAAGGGAGGTTCGTGGTGAAAAAGGTTATCTGGCTTGTGTTGACGGCTCTCCCATTGTCGGCGGCCTGGGGCGGGCAGACGAAAGTCGGGGCCTCGGGCGCGCAATTTCTAAAGATCGGCGTCGGCTCCCGGTATCAGGCGATGGGCGATGCCGCGTCGGCCACGGCCAACGACGTCTATGCCATGTACTGGAATCCGGCCGGCCTGGTCGGAATCGAGAACAGCGAGGTAAGTTTCACCAATGTGAATTATCTGCTGGATATCAACCTGAATCACTTCGCCTACGCGAAGAATTTTGAAGGTGTCGGCGTATTCGGCGCCTCGGCCACCATGCTTTCCATGGGTGAGCAGGATATTTATACTTTCGACAATCAGGATGGCACCGGCCAGCATTACACGGCCAGTTCGGTGGCGGTTGGCCTGTCCTACGCCCGGCAATTAACGTCGAGCTTTGCCTTCGGCGGAACGGTGCGATATATCGGCGAGCGGATTCACCTTGAGAAATCCGAAGGGTTCGCGGTCGATTTTGGCACCATGCTGTGGACCGGTTTCCGGTCGCTGAGATTGGGTCTGGCTATCACCAACATGGGGCCGCACCTGCAGTTCAGCGGACCCGATCTGGTCGTACCGTACGACGAGCGCAATGGGTCGGGCACTAACAGTTCGATCGGGGCCTCGGTCAAGGTCAATCCGTATAATCTGCCGATGATGTTTCGCATGGGATTGGCCTACGACGTCGATCTAGGGCCAAAGTCGACGGTTACGCTGGCGGCCGATCTGCGCAATCCGAATGACAACGTTCAGCAGGGATCGGTCGGCGCCGAATACTCGTTTAACCGCCAGTTCTTTGTCCGGGGCGGGTACAAAATCAATTACGAAGAAGAAAAGCTGGCTCTGGGGGCGGGGTTAAATGTGGCCGTCACCAAACAGACCAAGCTCTGCGTTGACTATGCCTGGCAGGACTTTGGGCGGCTGAACTCCACCCAGCGTTTTTCAATAGGATTTATTTTCTAATATGACCGAAATTTGAAAAAGGTGCCCCGGTGCCGGGGCATTTTTTTTGCGAAACTGGACTTTTCGGGTAGAATGGGATATATTATCAGTCTCAAACTATAAAAGCAGGTTATGAAAAGACTACACAATCTTGTCCCCATCGTTCTCAGCGCTCTGTTGACGCTCTGGTGCGCCTCGTCGGCCGCCGGGCAAGGACAGTCGCCGCTCGACGTCGTCCAGAACTACCTTGACCTTCTCAGCAGTGGGAACTACGAATCGGCGGTCGAACTCTGGTTACCCTCGTGCCGGGAACGGGCCGAACGTTTCGGAATTCAGTACACCGGCATTCCGGTCCGAGTCGACGCTACCTCACGGTGGGTGGCCAAAGCCGAGCATTTGACCGGATATGTGACCGAACCGGTGAAGGCGATGGAGAATGTCGGCGGTAACGCCAAGTTCGTTCGCATGCAACTTTCGAGCGTCATGCAGGGTAACATCCTTCAGGGCTGGTACTATGTTAAGAGCGATCAGGGATTCTACTGGCTCTGCTACCCGCAGGATGCGTACGCGAAGGACTGGGCGGTGCAGGAGACGAAATATTTCCGACTGCATGTCCATCCCGATGTCGCCGCGTACGTCAGCCCGGCGGCCTGCGCCCAGATGGACGGGTTTGTCGAGGCCGTGGCCGACACGCTCGGTTTACTCAAGACGGATCTGGCCAATCTCGCGACGAAGAAGATTGAGTTCTTCTACTGTGACCGCGACTCCACCGTTTTGGACATCACCGGCCAGTTGACCAAGTGAGTGCTGGATCTGGCCTCGAACGATATCATTTCAGCCAGTTTTCCCCATCATCATGAAATCATTCACCTGCTCGTCAATATCAAGCTGAAAACCCTGCCGCTTTTTACGCTTCCGATGTTGCGCGAAGGGGTGGCGGTCCGGTTCGGCGGCCGTTGGGGTAAGGGACCGGCCACGCTTCTTGATCTTGGCGCATTCCTCTATCGCGACACGCTGGTGCAACTCGATTCGATGCTGACCGTGAGAGGGTTCGACTCCGGGTCGGAGATGGACCTCATGTACCCGGTTGCCGGCGTCATGGCCGCGTATTTGTGGGACAAGTTGGGGAAGCAGAAATTCTGGCCCGCCTATCTGGCGTTGTCGGACCGGCAGGATTCGATTACCCGTTTGTCGGTTGCCAACGTGCAGTCGGTGCTGGTGGCGGCGACCGGCAAGAAGACCTGGGCGGAATTTCGCGCCGATTTTGATGGCTATGTCAGGGGTAAGATGTCGAGCTTATCGGTGAGCGCTTCCGGAGCGCCCCAATCCGGAAAGACCCTTCTGACCGATGGCCGCAACACCGTCACGATTGACGGCGATTGGCTTGGATTCACCGTCGCGGCTGACTCGGGCGCTCTGCCTCGCGCCAGTTTTCTGTTTTACAAGAGCGAATTGTTCGGCAATCACAAATCCCTGTTGTTTGAAGAGCACTTTCAGGGAGCGGTGCCCTTTGCGGGGTATCGTTACGGGGTGCGGGTCGATCAGAACGAGGCGGGCGTGTACGACTATGCCGGGAATCTTCTCATCGGGAAATTCATTTTGGGGATAAACGGCTCGGAGCACTATTTCGACGCCCGGCACAATACGGTGACGGTTCGTTTCAAGCGGAGTTTGCTCGGTAAACAAGCCCTCACGGCGGGCGATATCACGACCGTGCCCTACTGATCGGTCGACGGTGATTTTCGGTTGTGTCCGGATTCGAGGCGGATATATTTCCACGCAATACTATGACTGATGCCACGTCCGCCCATCGCGACTTCGACCTGATCGTGATCGGCTCCGGCCCCGCCGGAGAGAAAGCCGCGATTGAGGCCTCCAAACTTCGCAAGTCCACCGCGATCATCGAGCGACAATCGGTCCTGGGCGGCGTCTGCCTTCACACCGGCACCATTCCATCGAAGACGCTTCGCGAGACGGTGTTGTATATTGCCGGTCTTCGCCAGCGCTCCGTGTATGGACTGGTCGGAGCGACCCGTTCGGACCTGACCATCAAGGAACTGATGTATCGAAAGGGGCAAGTGATCCAGCAGGAGCTGGACATTATCGCCCAGAATATGTCGCGCCACCGGATCGAGATCGTTCACGGAACGGGCATGATCGCCGATCCGCATACGGTGGTGGTATCGGCCGACGACTCTAGCTCGCGAATCCTCAAGTCGGAAGCGATCATTATTTCCACCGGTACCCATTCGTACCGACCGCCGAATATCGATTTCGACGGCAAATTCATTTACGACGCCGAAACGATTCTCGATCTGGATATCCTCCCCCGGAGCTTGACGATTGTCGGCGGCGGCGTGATCGGATGCGAGTACGCCTCGATCTTTTCGCATATCGGCATCAAGGTGACGATTGTGGACGT
>JBGOTX010000072.1:0-7872 GCA_041476705.1 Candidatus Zixiibacteriota bacterium | reverse complement strand
TCGAATATCTTTCCCTTCAAAACATTGAGCGAAAGCTTGCTGTAAAACGAGGTGGGCAGTACCAGATTCCAGTTTATTCCCTGGTCCTTCCAGCCGTCGCCACCCAACAACACCTTATGCATGATCGGACGATCAATGAACGAATAGGCGTGGGTGTGGGACGAGTTGAGTTTGCCGAAATCGATCAGCCATTGTCCGGCCTTGAATTCCGACTTCAACGGCAATCCTTTGAAAATCGTGGCGTAGGCTTCTTCGATTTCAAACCCGTCACCGGGGGTCGAGACGGTAATCCATCCGCGGGCATACGGATTGAGATACCCCGCAACCACCAGTTCGAGTTCCTGAAATTGCATATTCAGGTTGCCGTTGCGGGGAGTTTTCCCGCCGGTGGAGTCAGTCCAGTTGCCGGTGAAAGCCCGAAAATCGCCGATTGCAGAAATATCCGGCTGGGTCTGGGCCAGAGCGATAACAGGGCACACTAGCAACACACATACGATTAATCGTATATAGGTCATGCGTTCCTCCTAGACATTAGACGGTGCGTCCAGCGCGCCGAAAAATGCGGTTATTGTGATATTACTTTGCGAGTGAAACGAATCAGACGACGACAGCCGTCATCGATTCGATTTGGGGAGGAGATCGACCGGAAGCATGGGCGAGTGGGGCGGGCGCCGGATCCAACGATGCGCAAATCGTGAGCGGGCTGACTGAACAATCGATCAGCGGCTCGAGCGTATCGCACACAATTGACACCAGTTGGCCGTCGAGCTTGCAGATCTGGCAATCATCAGGGTGATGACGACTGTGAGATGGATGTTCGGGCGTCGGGGAGACAGCGGCCGTGGTCGATCCACCCGTCGGAAAGAGAATCGCCGCGTGCCCCGGCAATAGCACAACCGTGGCGAAGAGTAACCAGAGGGTTGATAGTACGGCTGTTGTGCGGGTGCGAATCATGGTCACTTGTACACGCCCCCCTGCTATTTGTTCACCGTCGAAAGTTGCATTGCCAATGTAACAATGTCGGCCGCCAATTTGTTCTCGGCCGATGGCAGAAGCGCTATGGTCACGGCTTCTCCCGAAAGTTCCTGAATTCTCTGTACTTCCGAAGATGCGCGGTCAGCTTCACCGACCATGAGCAAAGTGCGGCAGGCGGCGGGCTGAATGTCCTTAAGATCGCGATACGGGGCGCCGTAGCCCGAACGGATATTGAACCAAAACCAGATAGTCGATCTGTATAGCGGAAACCAGTACGAGCGGTACTGTTCTTTCAGGGCATCGACCATTCGATGATCGGTCAAGTATGGTTCGATCGCCATCACGGCGTTGATTCGCTTTTCATCCTGGGCCGCCGCAAGAGCGGCATCGGCGCCCAGTTTCCACCCTACCGCCACCACCGGCGGGACCAACTGCTGATGTACCCCAAGATGCCCGATCACCGCTTCCAAATCACCGGCCTCGACCTGGCCGTCGCCATGATATTTCGCAGTCGAAAAACCCGAGGCCCGTTGATCATACACCACGACGTTAAATCCTGAGTCGAGTATTTGGCTGGCCAATCCGACCATGGCGGTTCGATCGGATCGTTCGGCATGAATCAGCACGATCGTTCCGCGCGGTGTGGACGCTTTGCCGGTGCGCAAGAACAGTCCGGCCAGCGAGGTAGCGCCGTCGCTCTCAACCCGGAACGAATCAGCCGCCAGGCCGGCCGCCACAAACACGCCCGGATCGTTGGCCGGCAAATGCTTGAGGTCGACCTTGAAGGTATCGATATCCGATCTCCCCCACATGGCCTTGACCCGATTAAGCGGATAGATCGTGTAGAAAAACAACAGAAGGGCAAGGATCACCACCACCACAACGGTCTTGATGATCTCCCTGGTTTGCCGCGATAATCGAGCCACTGTTCCTCCGTCGTGTTAGGCCTGTAGGGTACATGATAGCGGTGTTTTCGGAGGGCTTGTCAACCGCAAAATGGTATGGGGGACAACATGCTCCCGCAATGCTCCCGCGTGGTATCTAAAATATGTCGAATGGTGCTCCCGATATCAAGGGTGGTTTGATTCAGTCTCGGAGACGGGTCGACAGCTACGTGATTGGCTATGAGGAGGCGGGGTCTGAAGCCCCACGACCCGATGACCGACATTAATAGGGAGACAGCGTGCCCGACGGCATTGGCTACTAAGTCACTATGGGACTGCGCCCATGCCCGGTCATAATTACTGAAGAAAAATACAGGATAAAAAAGGAAAACGTGTTGACAACCTGAAGCTCTGCCAGTATATTTGCCGTTGGATGATAGGTAATACTTCCAGAATTGTTTGTTAACTGTCGACCAGAGTAAACACGAACAGCGAAACAAATACCAGCGCCTTTCCGACTGCTAAAGTCAGAGCAAGTACTTCGATCCTGACGTGACTGTGGGGGTCGCCCAGGATGTACAAGCAGGTTACACCGTAAGCGATTGTTAAAGAGTCAGAATTAGCACGTTGATTTGACGAAGACCGCTTCGTAACGCGGTTCTTTGTCTGTCCTGACGCGAGGACTCTTTATCGGTCGGATGCAAGACACCGGTCAGGGATAGTTGTCAACGCGGGTATGTCAACCTTTAGTCTGGAGGTAGGTATGGTGTTCGGCTTTCGCACTCGGTTGCGGCGTGGCGCGGCGTTGGCGCTGGTTGGACTTGCTCTTGTTCTATCGCTTGGTTCTACGGCGCAGGCGCTCCCTGATTTGATAATCACGGTGGGCGACACCACCGGCAATCCCGGACAAGTGAATTCGGCCATTACCGTCTACCTCGACAATTTCAAGGACACAATCGCGGGTTTCGAATTGTGGCTCCGACTTGATCGCCCCGACATCATGATCTTCCAGACCGACACGGCGAGAGTCGTCGACACCACCTATTGGAAATGCGATCTGGGCGCCTACCCGAACTGCTCTCACGAAGTTGCCACGGATTCGGCCCATGCTCAAAAGACCAAAATTGACACCGTGCTGGCCGTCATCGGTAATATCGACACCTCCCATACCCTGATTTCCGGATGGCAAATGGTTACCACCCGGTCCATGAGCGGCACCAAGTACGACATCAAGGTGACCGGACTGGCCGACGAACCGGTCATACCCGGCACGAAGATGGGTATTCGCCCTCAGCAGGGAGGCGTGTTGTTCCGACTTCGCGGCGATATCCTGAACGTGTCGCCGGATATGTTTGACCGTACGGTGAAGATCGAACCCGATGCTCACGTGGTGCAGGGTTTCTTCAGTTTCTCAAGACCCAACGGATCAGCCATTGGAATTGTTTCGGTAGTTGCCCCGGATACCAACTATTACCGGTGTACAGCCTGGGTGCCGCCACATCCGCCAAATAACACCTGTCTCCAATGGCAGAAAGTTACCGGCCCGCCGTATGACTCGATATGGATCACGCTCGATACTACCGGATACCTGGATACGAATAAGGTCAAACTGTATACCGGTTCGCTCACGGCCCTGGGCGGATATGCCTGCGGTAACGTCGACGCCGAACTTCCGGCCAGCGTCGACATCTCCGACTTGATCTACCTGGTTACATACCTATATGTGGGCGGCCCGCCCCCTGTTCCGTACGCGGCCGGCAATGTCGACTGTAGTCCCGACGGGTACCTTGATATCTCCGACCTGATCGCCCTGGTCAATCACCTGTATGTCACTCTTCTTCCACTGTGCTGTGAGGCGCCATAGGTATAGGGAGCATGCTCCGAATGAGAACCGGATTTAACCTGAAACGAACCGAATTGACATGCGCGGCAAACGCGCCGAAACGAATGTAACCGAAACGGTCGTGCTTTCGGGCGCGGCCAAAGAAAACAAGTAAACAGTTAACCGTAGCAGATGGAGAGGAGGACGTTGCCCAGAGAGGTAACTTTGCACGCGCTCAAAGAGAAGTACGTAGAATAACCACTTGTTGTCGCGATATTTTATTTACGGATTTGTGGCTCTCATTCGTGAATGACTCTCCCGCGCAACGAGGGGGGAAACATAGACGGTTGTTTTACGGTGTACTAGTGCAACTTTTGTTAACGAACCAGGAGACTAAAATGAAGCGACTTTCATTTTGCCTCGCGATTCTTCTGACTCTTTCCTTTGGTCTTGCCTTCGCGCAAGCGCCAGGAAACACGTTCATTCGGCTGGGGACCGTTACTGCCGCTGGTGGAGCGGTCGTCGCTGACACGATTTTCTTCAACGGCAGTTCCGTCGTTAAGTTCCCCATAATCTATGGAAACCGCGACACCACAACGTACGCCCTATCCAACGCCTTCCGCATCTCCAGCCCCGACGGCGCTAATTGGGCGCACGCCGCCGGCAACGGCGGTAACATGAAGATGACCGGTGCCGCGGCTACCATGCCGGGTATCTGGGTTGACACGGTTGGGTTCATTCACCCCAACATGTATGACTTGGTCTTCAAGTTCAACATGTGGGGCGCCGACGGTACTGGCCAGGATACCGTCATGTTTAGTGGCGCCATCGGCCCGTCGACCTTCCCCGGTATGCCTATAAAGGACTCCGGCGTCTTCTTCAACATCATGGTCAACGCCAAGATTGCCGATGTCGGCAAGCACATCTGTATTGACTCGTCGACCAACTACCCTCCGACCGGATCGTGGAAGTGGCCGGCGCTTTATACCACACCGGCGTACAACACCTTCCCGACCTGGAGTGGACTCAAGTGCTTCATTCTGGAAAAGGCGCGGAACTTCCCGCCAGTCATCACTAACTGCGCGGCGGCGGCTCAGCTTACGGGCAGTCACTGCGGACCTATTTCCTTTACGTTCAACGGTACGGACGCCGATGGCGACGCTATCACGTGGTCGGTGGTGTCCGGTCCTGGTGCTATCGTTGGAGCCAACACCAGCGCTGTGTATACAGTCAACGGTCTTGCGGCTGGTACCCACACTGTGGTGATCGGCGCTACCGATCCGGCTGGCTCGAACACTACGACAACCTGTCAGTTCGACGTGATTGCCACCAACGTGGCTCCGGCTATTACCTGTAGGGCTGGCTCTTTGACAGTCTCCGCCGGCAATACTGTGACCGACGTAGTCACTGCGACCGACGATTGCGATCCGAAAACCTTTGCGATCGTAACCAATCCGATGGTTGGTGCTGTCTCCCTCAATCCGTCGACCGGCGTGCTTACGTTCTCGCCTGTAGTGGCGGATTCGGGTGACCACTGCATCACCGTGAGTGTGTCCGACGGTACAGCGACTTCCGAATGCAATCTTTGCTATCATGTGATACTTGGTTGCGCCTATAATCTGACCATCGAGAACCACCCTGCTGTCATTCAGGGGACGATGACCAACGTCGACATCACTCTATCGAAGATTGATGGGGGCGAAGGTCTCGGCGGTTTCGACCTGCTGATTGCCTATGACAACTCGGCTCTCTCCTTCCAGGCCGCAAGCCAAGGCACCATCTACGCCCAGTGCGGTTGGGAGTATTTCACGTATCGTTACGGCGCGAACGGCAACTGCTCCGGCGGATGCCCGTCCGGCCTGATCCGTGTGACCGGTATTGCCGAGACCAACAACGGCGCCGTTCACCCGACCTGCATTACGCCGAAGTATGTTGGCGCTCTGCCGACCACTCTGGCTTCTCTGCAGTTCCTCGTGTCGAACAACCGTACGCTGGAATGCCAGTTTGTGCCGATTCGGTTCTTCTGGGCCGACTGCGGCGACAACACCTTGTCGAACGCCTCCGGTAGCAAGCTGTATATTTCCTGTAAGGTTTTCGAGCCGTTCTCCCCTGATCCGATCGACGCCGACGGACCGCTTCCGACCTATCTTGGCGCTCCGAATGTTTGCGTAACGTCGACCCAGAAAGCGGCCGTCGTTCGCAACATCGACTTCACCAACGGCGGCGTGAAGATCATCTGCGGCAGCGAAATCGATGCTCGTGGTGACATTAACTTGAACGGCACGATGAACGAAATCGCCGACGCCGTTATGTTCACCAACTACTTCACCCAGGGCCTGAGCGCGTTCCTGGGCCATGTCGATGGCTCGATCGCCGCTACCGATGTCAACAATGATGGTATCACCTTGTCGGTTGCCGACCTGGTTTACTTGATTCGTGTCATCGTGGGCGACGCTCTCCCGTTCCCGAAGCCGACCAATCTGGCCGTGAATGTCAGCACCTATGACAGCAAGGTCACGATTACCGGTTCCGAACTGGGCGGCGTGTTTATGGTTCTCAAGGGCGAAGTAAATCCGACTTTGATTGCCAATGCGAAGATGGAATACGCGTATGATGGCGCCAACACCCGCGTGCTGGTCCATGTGCCGTATGACATCAACAACTATGGAATGGCTCTGAAGGGCTTCACGGGCGACATTCTGAACACGCAAGGTGCGGAACTCGTCAGCATCGAAATGGCTGACGTCCACGGCTACAAGCTTGATCAAGCTCTGCCGTCCGACTATGCGTTGTTGCAGAACTATCCTAACCCGTTCAACCCGTCGACGAAGATCAGCTTCGACATGCCGAAAGCCGGCGCCTACAAGGTCACCGTGTACAACGTGACTGGTCAAAAGGTAGCTGAGTTTGCTGGCGATGCCGCTGCTGGCCGTCAGACGATTACGTGGGATGCTTCCGTTCATGCTTCGGGCGTGTATTTCTACAAGCTCGAAACTGCCGGTTTCACCGCCACCAAGAAGGCCGTCCTGTTGAAGTAATTTGACCGGACAACTTTTCCCCGGAGAGGTTCTATCCTCTCCGGGGATTTTTAGCCGCGAGGAGATCTGTATTGATCGTTGGATATTGAACTGAGCATGCACAAAGGCGATATAGACCAAGGTGACCGATTGAGTATTCGATTCGGAAGGTTCTGGAGGATGGACAGGTCATCTTTTTTTGTGCTTATGGGATGCAATAGACTAAGAGAACGACAAGCTATGCAGAATATTGCGCTTTTGCTCGGATTTGCAGAGGCACAATTCCAGAAGGTAAACCCCTCACTTTACTTCCGGACTCAAACTGCAAGGAGTCGCCAATAAACCAACTGGTAACGACCGGATTGTGCGACTATTGACCTTTTGTAAGTTATTGCAGTGTTGATTCTTAAACGGATTTAAGAAACATTGGCCGTAGTCGCCTTGGCGAGCTGACCGCTGCCCTGCCTAAATCTCCTGGGATACTCGCCCCACTGGAGGTTGGGTCTGGGGTTTGCTCAAGAGGTTGGTGGCGTATAGGGTATGAATGCGCGTTTTGGAATATGAAGAAATACAGTAAGACATTGTTCGGTATCATCTTGCAGGTTTTCGCCCTGGTCTTGGCCGGTTCCTACGCCCAGGCCCAGAGCGGGGACCTTGTGTATATCGATTCGCTGGTCTCTGGACCAGGGCAGGATGTCACCGTCCGGTTCAACGTTCGTAATGTCGACACGCTGGCGTCTTTTTCGATTCCGATCACGTACGATACTGTCGTACTCAAGCTGAAATCGCTCAGCTTTGCCGGTTCCCGCGTGGATTATATCGCCAACAAGCTGACCACTCCGCAGACAATCACGCAGGCCAACGGACATTTCATCGTGGCCGTCTTCCGCATCACGGAAGCGCCGATCGCGCCGGGTGACGGGTACGCGTTTGCGGTGACCTTTGGCGTTTCCACAACCGCCGCATCGGGCACTATCACTAAAATCGACTCGTTGTTTTATCCGCCGGGTGGTGACCTGTTGTTGGTTCAGGCGACCACGGCGAAATCGATTCATCCTGGCTTTCGCGCCGGTAAGGTGGTCGTGTCCACCCGTCCGCCGGTGTTTGCGGCGCTTGGCGATCAGTCGGTCCTCGAAGGGGACACGGTGAAGCTCGATGTTTCCGCCGCCGATCC
>JBGOTX010000071.1:0-7901 GCA_041476705.1 Candidatus Zixiibacteriota bacterium | reverse complement strand
TGCACAACGGGCAGGTCACTCAGACCGGACGAACTTCGCAAATGATCTTCAACATTCCGTTTCTCATAAGCTATATCTCGCACATTATGACCCTATATCCCGGCGACTTGATTTGTACCGGCACACCTTCGGGTATTCAACCCATGAAACCAGGGGATACAATCGAAGTTCGCATTGAAGGAATCGGGTCGCTTCATAATCACATGATAGCGGCCGAACCCAGATAACCGGTTGACGGTACAACAATAGTGATCACCGAACGACTGTACTATTCTGATCCCACACTGCTGGAGTTTGACGGCACGGTGGTGCGTTCTGTTCGTGAAGGCGATCGAGCGCTGACCGTACTGGATCGATCCGCTTTCTATCCCACGTCGGGAGGCCAGCTTTTCGACGTTGGCACGCTCAACGGTGTGCCCGTCGTTGAAGTAACAGAGGGAGAAGATGGCGAGGTGATCCATATATCCGGCGCCGAAATTGCCGGAGCAGGCGGCTCAGTCCATGGAGTGGTCGATTACTCGCGCCGGTGGAAGAACCGTCAGATGCACACGGCCCAGCATATCCTCAGTCAAAGCTTTATTGCGCTGTTTGAACTGGATACCGTTTCGGTTCATCTTGGCGAGGAGTACGGGGCGATAGAGTTTGGTTCATCCGAGATTGTCTATGATCAGTTCGAACAAGCCGAGCTGTTCGCCAATGCCGTTGTCGCCCGCAATCTCAGCGTCGACATTTTATTTGTTTCCCCTGCCGAGGCCGCTCGACTGCCGCTTCGCAAAGTCCCCGGACGTGACGGGGTCGTTCGCGTCATTCGGATCGGCGATTTTGATTGGTCGGCTTGCGGCGGGACCCACTGCACCAGTACCTCCGAGGTTGGACTGATCAAGATTGTCGGAATGGAACGGGTACGCTCACGAGCGCTGGTAAAATTTCTGTCCGGAGTGCAGGCGATCGCTGATTATCAGGCGCGCTTTCGAGCGACCGACACCCTGAACCGAACTTTGAGTTGCGCAGTCTCAGACCTGGCCACAAACGTTGGGAAGCTTCAGACGGATAACAAAGAGTATCGCCGCCGGATCGTCGATCTCCAGAAAGAGTTAATTCCGATTCGGGCGGCCCGACTGGCGTTCCAGGCCGACCGATCCCGCAAATTTCCCCTGTTAGTGCTTGAAGTAGATTGTCCCGATACGGCGGGGTTGTTGGCGTCCGAAGTGGCCAATCAGATTCAGGGTCTGGTTGCGTTCGTGGTCGACGGAAAATTGCTGATAGCCGTTTCCGATCAAAGCAGTCTCCATGCCGGCAATATCGCAAGGGAAATTGCCGGCCGCACCGGCCTTCGCGGGGGCGGCAGTCCCAAGGCGGCCCAAATCGGCGGCGCTGATCGGTCGCATCTTGAGGAATACCGATCAATAATGATTGAGGTCATTTCCCGTGCATAAGTTATCCGGCTTGGTTGCCTTGATCGTTCTGGCATTAGTGGCCTTCGGTCATGCCCAATCAGGCGGAAGACGTTTGCAGTTACAGCATGCCGATAAACTCGAAGTTATCCTCTCCAAGTTGCAAGACACGACCTTTGTTGTCGGATCGGTGATCTTTGAAACTGAAGACGGCCAAATCTATTGCGATTCCGCCATCTGGCTCAAAGAACGGCGGGTGAAACTCAAGGGGAGGGTCATCCTCGATGACGCCGAGTACCATCTGGCGGCCGATTCCGTGGACTATGACCTGGTCAACAACCGCGCGGTGGCGGCCGGAGATTATGTCGAGCTTTGGTCACACCGGGATTCTCTCTTTGCGGTCGGCAAGTATGCGTTCTATGATCGCGCCAAGCGGGAGTTTGCGATGCGACTCCGGCCCACTATCTACCTAAAATACCCCGATACAACCCGGATGGTCAAAGTAATCGCGGATTCGGTCCACTACGACGGCGTGGCGCATCTGGCGATGGCGTTGGGCAATGCGGACATTGTGTCGAAAGACTTCAGCGCAACGGCCGGAATTGCGCGGATGTTCACCGATGAAAACCGGTTGGAGCTTGAAAACGCGCCGGTGGCCAGTCGAGGGCAGTCGCGCATCAGCGGGCGGACCATCACGGTGTTTACGTCAAAGAATGTCATCAGCCGCCTGGAAGTTCACGATTCCGCGCGCGGCGAGTTCATTGAGCCGATAAACGGCGACAGCGCCAACGTCGATCGATCTATTCTCACCGGCAAACACATCGTATTCGATTTCGACAGCGGTATGCTCCGCACGGTCAGGTGCGCCGGTCAGGCCTACTCGTGGTACCTCCCCTCGGATCGGGGAAAGGATGAGGTGAACCAGAACACGGCCTCCGGTGATACCATTACATTCGACATCGAGCACGAGAAGCTCCGAACGGTCGTCGTCCAGGGGGGCGCGGTCGGAACATTTCTATCAACCCGGCGCGAAAAGAAGGACACCATCGTCACAACCAAGAGCGACACGATCGATTATAAAGCCCAGACGATTACTTACTCTATGCGGGACTCGCTTATTACGCTGGTGAAACAGAGTGAAGTGACATCGGGGGAAATGACGCTTGATGCTCACCGGGTCGTATTCAATACCAGGCGGCGGGTGGTGGAGGCCTTCTCCGCCGAACCGCCCGATGATACGCTTAAGAAAGCTTCGACCTTTGCGGCCCGGCTCCAGCCCAACGCCATTCCCGTGGTACTTCGGGATAAGGCCGATGTGCTGTACGGCGATTATCTTATCTACGCCATCGATACCCGCAAGGGACGGATTCTCAAATCCAAATCCAAGTATGAGACGGGGTACTTTTACGGCAACGATCTATACCGCCAGCAGAAGAATGTGTTCTATCTGGATGACGGTCGCTATACCACGTGCGACGCGGCCGAACCGCACTTTCACTTCTATTCAAAGCATATCAAGCTGATTGAAAACGATCGGATGATCGCCAAACCGGTGGTGCTTAGTATTGGACGCCTGCCTATTCTCGCGATTCCCTATTATGTCTTTCCGCTGAAGAAGGGGAGACACTCGGGGATACTACCGTTTACTCTCGGCAATATCGAACGGGGGGAGCGTTATATCCGTAACGTGGGGTATTATTGGGCGGCCTCGGATTTCTGGGATTTTCAGGGAGCCCTGGATTATTACGAGCGAAGCAACACGATCAATTACTTCGGCCGCACCAATTATGCCCGGCGCTATGTATTTTCCGGCAACCTGAGCGGCAACTATACGCGGGTAACAACTCCTCCGAGCTCATCGTCAGGGGGTAACGAAGGACGCCAGACCCGGTGGACGATCACCGGCGCGCACCACCATGTCTTTTCGCCGTCCTTTATGCTCGATGGTTCGGGCAGTTACCAGTCGGACAAGTCGTTTTATCAGGACTATTCCACTAATCTCAACGACCGGCTTAACCGGGTGGTGCGTTCGCAGGTGTCGTTTAGAAAGCAGTTCGGCAAGTCATACTCCATTGCCGGGAATGTGTCCCATGACGAATTCCTAGACCAGCAGAAACGGATCGATCAGATACCCAATCTGACGTTTTCCTCGCTCACGATCCACCCTTTTGGAAGCGGACGAGTTGATTCCGACGGTCGACTTCGCCAACAGTTCTATAATAATTTCGTGGCGACGTATTCTCCGGGGTTGAAGGGGTATTCGGACCGAGTCATGTCGCGCCAGGTCGTGGGACCAGATACGTTGTCATTTCCGGTTCACAAGAAATACCTCACCGTTTCACACGGGATAAGTGCCAGTCTGCCGCTGACGGTGGCCAAATACTTCACTTTGTCCCCGAGCGCATCGTATGGAGAAACCTGGTACAAAATATTTCGGACCGAGCTCTCCGATTCGGCGGGGATCGACCCGACCACGTTCTACCGGGCGTACGGGTACTCATTCGGCGCCTCGCTTACCACCAAAGTTTTTGGAACGGTGTATCCGCGGGCGTTCGGTGTGATCGGTTTGAGACAAGTCATAACGCCGAGTGTATCCTATGCGTATGTGCCGGTAGTCAATAAGCATCCCGAAATTCGAAATTTTGCGGGTGGCGGACCCGGTAATGCCACCAAGGCCCAGCGAATGTCGGTAAGCTTAAGTCACCTGTACCAGGCAAAAGTGCGCGATAACAAGGGGGAAGAGCGCTCACTTCAACTCCTGTCGGTAGGACACAGTTTTTCGTACGATTTTGAGCAAAAGGATCGGAAATTCAGCGACTTGAGCACAAGTTTCAGCTCAACTCTACTTCCGAAGATCAGTTTTTCCGGTGGAATGGTCCATTCGTTGTACCGACCCGGGACTAACGAGCTGAGGTTGACTTCGCCTATCCTGGAATCCTTCAACCTGAGTTTGAATGTGTCGCTGGCCGGGAAGACGTTCTTATTCGATGATCCGGACGCGACCACTATTCCCAGAGGCGCCGACTCGGCGAACAAACTTTCGGATGCCGGCACGCAATCGGCGGCCGGTTCATCGGGTTGGACCCTGCGGGCTTCGTACGCGTACTCCGAGTCGGGGCGGGGAACCGGGTTCAGCAAGAGCAGTTTTCTGCGGCTTTGGCTAGATTTCAACCTTACGTCGACAACCAGGGTGGGGTACGACCAGAGCTACGACATCGGCCGAGGCCGAACCGTGTCCAGCTCGGTGACGTTTAGCAAGACGCTCCACTGCTGGAGCGGTGAATTGTACTGGGTGCCTACCGGCTCCACGCGCGGGTATGGATTCCGCTTGTATGTCACCGCCATTCCGGCGATTAAGATCGACAACACCCAGTCGGTGGTCTCCAGTTCCTACCTTCAAAACGCCGTCCGCTGAACGGCCAATCCCGTTTATTGTTGACTTTGATTCGAACAAACGCCAATCTGCATATCCCTATGGCGCGAAAGAAGAAATCGGCACGGGCCGACCGTAAGCGGCTGTTTATCGGCGCTCTCATGTTCGTTCTGGCACTGCTGGTGCTGGTAGCGCTGACTTCTCACGCTCTGAGCGATGATCAACGGATCACCGGAGAAGTCGACGGCCACCTCAATCCGTTCGAGATATCGTATCACAATCAGGGGGGGATGCTCGGCGCCTATTTTTCGTATGTACTATTTGTGCTCCTGGGGTGGCTGGCTTACTTTATCCCGCTTGGCCTGACTTTTGTCTCTCTGCGATTGTTTTCTTCGGCGGTGGCCGTCAGGTTCGAACCGCACTCCTTCCTGCTCTTCGTGATTTCGCTGTTATCGACCATGCTGTACGACATTCACCATGTCGGCGGCGATCCGACAATGGGCCGCCCTCCGGTGGCCGGGGGGCTACTGGGTCTCAAATTGACCGAATTGGCGGTCAAAGTGAGCGGAGGCGTTGGTTCATATCTTATTCTGGCGGCAATAATCGTCGTGCTGTTGCTGACATATACTTCGGTCACCCCTCTTCTGGCACGATTTGTAGCCATTCCGGGTCTTGGATATCTGAAACGGATGTACCTGTTTTTGCTCAGGATTATGCGCGCCATATTCACTTTTTCGTGGCGGAAAGATGATTCCGATAACGGCGAAGAAGAACCTGAATCTTCGCCGGATATGCCTGAAGAACACCCCCGCCTCGAGGAAGCCTCTCCCGATACGGCTGAACAGGCCGAGCTTGACCTGGGACAGGCGCCGGGAACAAAGAAATCCGGTCGCGGTCGGGCCACGATCAAGCGCCTGCCTGAGCCGGTGCAAATAAAATCGTTTGACTACCGGTATCCGTCGCTTGACCTGTTACTGACCAATCCCAATCCGGGAACGGCCGTCAGCACCGAGGAGTTGCAATCCACGGCGCGTATGTTGCAGGAAACGCTCGAAACCTTTGGCATTAAGATTGAAGGTTCCATCGAACGATACCCCGGCCCGGTGATCACCCGCTACGAATTCAAACCGGCGGCCGGGATTAAAGTAAATCAGATTATCGGATTGTCCGACGACCTCGCCCTGGCTCTGAAAGCCAAGCGCATTCGTATCATTGCGCCGATTCCGGGCAAGGCGGCGGTGGGGGTTGAGATTCCGAACCGCAATCCTCAGACGGTGTACGCGCGTGATATTTTTGAATCCGAAGAGTTCAATAACCCGTCGGTGAGATTACCACTGGCGATGGGTAAGAACACGGCGGGGAAGCCCTTCGTGGCCGATCTGACGCGCATGCCGCACCTGTTGATTGCTGGCGCGACGGGCTCAGGCAAGTCGGTCTGTATGAACATGCTGATCACATCGCTGTTGTACCGCTTGCACCCGTACCAGGTGCGATTTGTTTTCATCGATCCCAAGATGCTTGAGCTGTCGGTCTACGGCGGTATCCCGCACTTGGGTCGGCCGGTCGTCACCAAGCCCAAAGCGGCCGAGCGCGTACTTTCTGATATTGTCAACGAGATGGAGAGCCGGTACCGACGGTTCGCCGCCGCCTCGGTGCGCAACATTGAAGATTACAACCGCAAACAGCCAACCGAAGAGACCAAACAGCCGTATATCGTGGTGTTCGTCGATGAGCTGGCCGACCTTATGATGTCATCAACTTCGACCAAGACCGAGATGCTCATTACGCGGCTGGCTCAAATGGCGCGGGCGGTCGGAATTCATTTGATCCTGGCCACACAGCGCCCATCGGTCGACGTGATCACCGGACTGATCAAGGCCAACTTCCCGGCCCGAGTGGCGTTTCAGGTGGCTTCCAAGGTAGACAGCAGGACAATCATCGACGGCAACGGCGCAGAGAAGCTCCTCGGTTCGAGCGATATGCTATATCTGTCAACCGGCCAGCCGGAACCCCTGCGGGTGCATGGCGCATATATTTCGAGCGAGGAAACCGAGAAAATAGTCGGATTCATCAATGAACAAGGCATCCCCATGCTGGCGCTCGAAGGCATTTCACAATCGGGTGAGGAATCGGCCGAAACCGAAATCGACACCGGCGATCCGCTGTTCCGCGAGGCCTGTGAGGTGGTCATCCGGCACAAGCAGGGTTCGGTGTCACTGCTACAGCGACGACTCGGAATCGGGTATCAGCGGGCCGCGCGATTGATCGACAAACTGGAGCAGGCCGGAGTGGTGTCGGTATTCGACGGGTCCAAGGCGCGCGAGGTTATAGTCGACAAATCGTTTCTCGATAATCTTGGAGCGTCGCGACCCGCCAAACAGCCGGCCGGCGATACGCAATAACCAAGTTTTCACTTTTCGCGTATAAGACATATGAATATCCCATTGAAACACACGGCCCGGGCCGGTCTTTGCGCCCTCGTATTTCTGGGTTCGATCCAGGCCGACACCTTCGACAAGATCAAACAAGCGTTCAAGCAGGCCGGGTGCGTACAACTGACCTTTGTCAGCATTATAGAATCGTCGATTTTCGAAACGATCGATTCGGTCAACGGGTCGGCGATCATCGACGGCTCCGGGAAGTATCTCGTTACGCTGGGCAAAGACAAATATCTGTACGACGGGCAGGACCTGTTCAGTTATTCTCATGATAACAATCAGGTGGTAATTGAGCGTGTCGATCCTGACGATAGTTTCGGCGCCGAAGTGTCGTTCATCACCCGACTTGACGAAATCTACAAAACGACTATACTAAACCCTGATTCGTCTTACCATCTGGTCAAAGCGACCCAGGGATTCGCCAACGTTCCCGATTCGCTGGTGGTGACCATCGATAAACGGGCACGAGCCATTCGCGCAATCGAGTATCTCGATGTCAATGAGGAGAAGAACCGAATTGTGTTCGTGCATCAATCGCTGTCCGGCCGGTGTGACAGCGTCCCGTTTATCCCCGATTTTCCGGATTCGGCCGAGCGAGTCAGACTGAAGTAGCATGCGTTTTTACGTCCACAAACTCGGATGTCCGAAGAACGATGTCGACGCCGATTACATTTCGGCCCGGTTGATCGACGCCGG
>JBGOTX010000070.1:0-7940 GCA_041476705.1 Candidatus Zixiibacteriota bacterium | reverse complement strand
TATTATCATTCTGGGCGTATGCCGTTGCGGTTGCGCAGATGATCGCGAGTATCAGAAAGAATCGTTGTTTCATTGATTTCTCGGACGTTAAGGTTCGTATTTGAAAGGAATGGTGATGCCGAGAATTTCGTCGGCAAATTCTTTGGGAAACGGTGGAAACGGCGAAGATCGGTCAATCGCGGTGACACAGGCCTGGTCGAACGCTGGAATCCCGGATGATTTCTCCACTTTGGTTTCCACTACTCGTCCGGACTTAAGCACTTGAAAATACACCACGCAGACGATTGCGCCGTCGGCTTCGATGGGATTGATCCAATTCGTTTGAATTTTATAGAACGCCTGGGAGAACCAGTAGGGGTAATTGAACGAGGCGTTGTCGGTTGTTGCTCCGGCGAACGGTGAGCCGGCCGCCTGACCGACATCGGTGTTGCCGCTTTCCGAGCCGGTCTGATCCTGATCCCCTTTTTCTGCTCCCGACTGATACGGCTTTTTCTGCGTTTTCTTTTGTTTGGGCGGCTCCTTTTTTTTCTGTGTCGACGCGATCGGTTTAGACGTCGGATCGGAGACCGGTAGAGGAGCTTCATCGGCCCTCACCGCTTTCGGGATCGAGAGCGGATCGGTCGGCGGTTCCATCGAGGGTGGCATATCCGGCAATGATACCAGCGAGACTTTGATAACATCACCCGGATCAAACTTGTGGCTGGGGAGTATCTGCCCCGAGGCATACAGCGCGCCGACCACGAAGACGTGGAACAGCACCGAAATGATCAGGTCCCGACTCATGGGATTTCACTTCTTTTTTTGGGGCGAAGCTTTTTTGTCATCGTGGCCGGTGACCAGCCCGATCGATTCGATCCCCATCTCCTTCATTCTGCCGATGATGCCGATGGCCGTGCCATATGGAATAGTCGAGTCGCCCCGCAGGAATACCGATGATGTGCCCTTCAGCTTGAGTTCCTTGTCCAGCGCCTTGTCAAAACTATCAAGTCGCGTGAAAACGTCGTTGACATAGATTCCGCCCTTTTTGTCAATGGAGACGACCACGCCGGACGTTTCCTCGGTGATCGCCTTGGCGCGGGTTTTGGGTAGGTCGACTTCGATGCCCGATTGCAAAAGAGGCGCGGAGATCATGAAAATGATCAGCAGAACGAGGCAGACATCAACCAGATTGGCGATGTTGATATCGGCCATCGAGCGGTACTGCCTGTGGCGCGGGCGACGGATCACAACTGTTCCTTCTTGGCGCGCGAGATGAAATCGAGGATAAAGGCGTAGGCGACGTCGTTCAGGTATTTCGTTTTGTTACTGGCCCAGTTGTAGGCAATCACGGCTGGAATGGCCGCCCCAAGTCCCACAATGGTAGCCAGCAAGGCCTCGGCGATACCGGGCGCAACCACCGCGAGCGAGGCCGACCCGCGCTCGCCGATCGACCAGAAAGCGTCCATAATTCCGACTACCGTACCGAGAAGTCCGAGAAACGGCGCGGCGGAGGCGGTGGTAGCCAGGAAAATCACTCGACGTTCCAACTTGCCGACCTCTTCAACCATCGTCTTTTCCATGGCCATCTCGACAATCTCAAAATCGGCGCTGTCCAGCGGAAATCGTTCCTTTTGTGGCGAGCGAGAGCTTTTTTGCTCGTAAATCGACACCGCTTCTTCGTACCCGGCCATATACAAACGGGACAGCGGCGACTTGGGGCATGATTTGGCCTGGCCGATCGAATCGCTCAGCTGGCGGGCGCGGGTGAACTGGGCTGAGAATTGTCTCGTCTCGGACTCGACCGCGTGGAATTGTCGCCATTTGTGAATAATCACCGCCCAAGACACGAGCGACATGAACAAGAGGGTGCCGAGGATGAACGCCCCAAAAGCGGACGACTCGCCCACGATCTGCCAGATTGATCCGGTAACTGTGATAATCATGCCTAACTTGCCTTCTCTCTTTGTACTGCGGCGGCGCGCGAAAGTTGCTTGAGCGGTTGACCGGGCCGTCGGCTTAGGATGTCAACATAGAGCAGGTGTGCGTTTCTATCAACAAAAACAGGGGCGGAAGCCGCCGTGGGACGGGGTTACCCACCGGGCCATTTGTCGCGCGTTAAAACTTGATCTGAAGGCCCGGCTGATCTTAAATGATAGCTGTATGAAGCGACTAATTGCCATTGCCGGCCTGATAGCTCTCGTCACCCTCGTGCTGTCCTGTCAGACCAAGGATCCGGATAAGATCGGAGCCGCTGGTAAAGCTGAGGAAATGGCCGACTCAACCCGTCTGGATTCGTCGGTCAATGCTCGCAACCTGTCAGGCGGAGAGCCAAGCAGGTTGAACGATACACTGTGAGCAAATGCTGTTTGCCCCGCCCCAACAAAAAGACCCCCACGAGGGAGGTCTCAAATGATCTTTAGTTGAAAGTCTACCCCTCAATCATCTCCACATTGGCGCGGGGGACCAGCGCGCGTTTGCCGTCATCGAACTGAACCTCCAGCACGCGGGCGTGCGACTCGGAGTCGAGCTTTTGAAGCGGCGAGGGGAGACTGGACACGGTGCCGAGATGGCCGAAGTAGGGGTGGCGAATCACGCGGATCGGCGAACCGATTTTCAGTCCCTCGATCGCGGTGTCGATGTCTTTCTTATCCGACGATGAGGCGGGTCTTGGTATCACCACTTCAGGCCTAATCACTCCCGCGCGAATTTGTGTCGCGCCGTTGATCGAGGCCAGTTCTCCTTCGTGATGCTTGAGCAAGTCGTAGGTGCGCAGAGCCATGTTTATCTGGCCGAAACCTTCGGTCACCACCAGCGTGACGCCGATCTCTTCAGAGCCCGTAATGGCCACGCCGATGTCGTATCCGAGAAAATCGCGCAGGTCCTTGTCGTCAAACCCGCCCACCACGATTCCTTTCGCTCCGACAGCCACGGCCTTCTTGATAGCGTCAGCCGTGACGAGCGACCCGCCGACAATTATCTTCCCCTTCATGTCGGGGGTGATAAATTCAGGCGTCAGCACGGTTTTGTTGTCGGGCGAGGCGATTTTGATCGGGCCGTGGGTTTCGCCGCCTATGCCGAAAATCCCCTGCACAAACGAGGCGAGGCATTGCACCACGACGCCCTCGCGCGGGATGACCTCGACAACTTCCCCCACCACGTACGCTTTGACTTCAACCGGTGTTGGTTCGCCGCGCTGGAGCACCTGGCCGGTGATGTGCGAGATTGATTCGATCGTGCCGTCGATGGTCGCTTCACATTTGGACGTGCCGAGGAACTTCAGGCCGAAAAGCGGTCTGCTGGCCGCGACCGGCTCGCCCTTTTTGATCCGGTCACCAACCTTCTTTTGCATCACCAGTTCGAGGTCTTCCGCCGGAATCCCCAATTTATTGGCCACGTTGAGGGGAACGACGGCGCCAGGCAGGTGGGTGCGCGCTACCACCGTATCCGGGGACACGTGGTCGCCGAGCTTGACCACGACATCTCCTTTGAGCGGGAGAATGCGATTTTTTCTGACCAGCAGTTTATCGGTGACTTTTAGTCCGGGCGTATATGCATGACCCATGTGGTGTTCCTCTTAAATCACGATCCCTGTCCGGACGCGGGCGTTCGCCTGCGTCGGCGGCGCACCGCGACCATGACAGCGATAATTATGACGATGAACGCGCTACCGAATGGCAGCCACGAACGCGGTTTGGAGGCGGTAGAATCTTCTTTTTCCAGATTTGCGACTTTGACGCTCTCTTTGGGTGCGGCGGCCTGAGGAGCGCCGACCGTAAACGATCTGGCAATCTGAGCAAATTCCGGCAAAGCTTTCTGCCAGAGCGAGTCGGGGGCATAAAAGTAGAAGTTGGCCAGACCCTGTTCGTAGAATCTGATCACCAGGAGATTGCGCTTGACCGTCACCCGGCCTTCGTGAATTTCCGTTTGCACGGCGAGCATGCGACTCCGCGGATCGTATTTCGGTGTGTCGGGTCGAAGGTCGGCGAACAAGTCCCCGCTGATCAGACTGTCAACCTTGCCGGAAAAACCTCGCGAGATTGATGCAATCGCCGAATCCCGCTCGCCCCCGATCAATTCGCCCATGGTGTCGACCGTGAGCAAGAGGTACGACTGTTCGTAAAAGGGGCGTTCGGAAGCTGGTGAGAAAACGGCCTCGTACTGAAACAATTCGGGATTGGAGTTCGACTGACTGAGGTGGAAATCGACCGAACGATAATCTATCTGTTCCCAGGTATCAGGATATGTGATATGGAACTTCCCATTGAAACTGACGAACGACTTGGCAACAGCGGTTGGCGCAATCGCCGGCGCCAACAGGGCCGCCAACAATCCTGCGGCGAGGCATGAGACTTTTTTCCGGTGAATGGTCATTCTCCTCATCCTTTCCTGTTCGCGAGATGCCTACCTGAAAATCTGTCCGTTCGCCACGGGATAGATGTCAAGCTCGGCCATCCACTGAGTCAGATATTTCACCCGATCCTGTTCCGGGAGAGTAGAAAGATCGAAAGGACGGCCGCGACCGTCGAGAATAATCCCGACCACGCCGCCATGAATCTCCTTTTCCACTCTTACGCCGTTGCCGCCGCCGGCATCGTAGTTCCGATCCGGCTCCAGAACGGCCTTGGCGATCTGCGGCAAACCGTCCTGACCGAGGCCGAGGGGAATAAGTTTCATCTCGAGGTGATTGAGTGTGCCGGAGACGGTTCCGGTCGGAAGTTCCAGCGTGTATTTCATCACCTGTCCGGGTTTCTTGGTAGTGCCTTTGGGGGCGATGCAAGTACCGAGGTGAATAAGGCAGTCTTTCTCAAATACTTCGGTGGCCGCTTTCGGCTGAACCTGGGTGAGCACGCCCAGTTGCGGCATCATGAAGATAGAGTCAACCGCCAGCCGGGTCACCCCCTCCGGGAGAAAGGCATCGATCATCATGAGAGCCGACTGCTGTCGTCTCGGAGCGTGTGACAACACCCCGCCCGATCCGATCAGCATGTTGAGCGTCATCATGTTCACAATCGACCCGCCGGAAGTGGTCTGTTCGAACGCTTCGGCGATGGTCCGCTGTTGCTGAACACCCTTGAGGGACGAAGCGAAACTGCGATGCTGAACAAAGGCCAGCCGCAATGCCTCCTTGGCGATGGCCTGCTCGAAAATCAATTCTTCCATCGCCTGAGGGATGGTCGTGGGGCGGATCATCTTGTTCTTTACCCGATTGCGCAGATCGCGCTCGTCCATCAGGAACGGCACCCAGCGCATCACCATTGGCAGCGTGGCTTCGGCAAAGACGTTGGAAATCGAATACGACATCCCAAGATTGGCCGACACCGTCCGGTTGAACACCGGTGTTTTTCCGTCCGGCCTGAAAACCGAAAATACGTCCGTGGTCGCGCCGCCGATGTCAACGCCCACTGCCTCGATGTCGTACTGGTTGGCAATCGTCTGTATAATGAGTCCGACAGCGCCCGGAGTGGGCATAATCGGGGCGTCGGCCCAGGACATGAGTTTCTTATACCCCGGGGCCTGAGCCATAACGTGTTCCATGAACAGTTCGTGGATTTCTTCGCGGGCCGGACCCAGATTCTCCCGCTCCAAAACGGGGCGCAGGTTATCGACTATGCGAAGATCGACTTTGTCGGACAGGGCGTCCTTGACCAGCTCGCGGGCTTCTTTGTTGCCGGCATAAATGATGGGCAGTTTATAGCCGGTGCCCAGGCGGGGGCGGGGATCGGCGGCCGAGACCAGTTCTGCGATTTCGACCACGTGCGTCGTGGTGCCGCCATCGATGCCGCCAGAAAGCAGAATCATGTCCGGCCGTAGATGGCGAATGCGTTCAATCTGCTGGTGGGGTAGACGCTTGTCATTGGCGGCTATGACGTCCATCACGATCGCACCTGCGCCGAGCGCGGCGCGTTCGGCCGACTCGGCCGTCATCGAGCGCACCACCCCGGCCACCATCATCTGGAGGCCGCCGCCTGCTGATGAGGTGGATATGAATACGTCGGTGCCGATGTTCCCATTCGCCGGAGAAATAAACTTGTCGTTTTCGTCCAGAATTTTGCGCCCCGACAGCTCTTCAAGCTCCGCCACGGCATTGAGTACGCCCATGGTGACATCTTCAAATGGAGCTTCGACCGTGGTAGGGGCCTCACCGCGCGTGATCAATCGATACTCGCCGTCGCGGAATTCTATGAGAATGGCTTTGGTGGTGGTGGAACCGCAGTCGGTTGCCACAATCACTTTAATATCTTCAGGGCTTTCGAACTTGGCCATGCCTGTCCTTTACTACACTTGTATTCGACCGCCGGTCCGTCACACTCTTTAGTAAAATAGCCATGACCAGCTCGACAAGTCGGGTAGTATAACCCCATTTCGGGGGCTTGTAAATAGCCAAATAATTTTCGACGGAGGCCACACTACGGGTCGAACCCTTACTTGTCCTTCTTTTTGCCTTGACTTAGGTTACGCGGCGGGGTATCGTCACTCGACCGAGAAAAGACTGCAAAGCCGCCAGGGTGAGTACGTCTATACCGGTAGTCGACCGAAGGCCGGAGCTCCTCAAGCCAACCCAAGAGGGATTGGGAGATTGATGATCGCGAGACGACGACTGACATCAACCGCTTCTCGTCCAATGACGGAGATATTGGGGGCCCTGTTGTTGTTGGTCGTTCTTACTCTCTCGGTGCAGTCCGACACGACTTCCGTTGCTCCGCCCCCAGCGCCGTTACAATCCGTACAATCCCTTCCGGGACGCACCCCACCGGCTTCAGTAACCGACGTAACGGTGACCGATGTCCCCAACGATGACGGCACGTCGATCCAGATCAAGTGGAAACTGTCCACTGACGACATCAAGGGGGGACTGGCCAAACGGTACCAGGTATTTCGCGCGTTGGCCTCAGCCGGACAGCCGGGGCAGTTTGAAGAGGTCGGCGACGTAACTGCCGGGATGACCGAATACCGTGATGGCAACTGCGTAGCCGGGACACCCTACCTCTATAAGGTCCGAGCAGTTAACGACTCGACATCGGGCAAGACTGTGGTATACGAGGCCTACTCCGAATCGCCTGTGGTCGGTCCGGTGGAATCGTCAGCACAGTGGTTTGATTGGCGGCGGATCAATGTCTTTGTCGGGGTGCTCCTGTTGTGCGGTCTCATCATCTACTACATAGAACAGGCCAAGGCAGGGAAGCCATTATTTATTCGCAGGATTGCCGGTCTTGAGGCCGTTGATGAAGCCGTGGGTCGCGCCACGGAAATGGGGCGAAAAATCTACTTCATCCCCGGTTCCCAGGATATGGACAACGTCCAGACTATCGCTGGTGTTACCATTCTTGGACGGGTGGCTGAATTAACCGCTCAGTATGACGCCAAGCTTGAGGTACCGGTTTCACGCTCGCTGGTGATGGTCACCTGTCGCGAAGTGGTGAAGGAGGCGTACTCCAAGTCCGGGCGGCCGGATGCGTACCAGGACAACCAGGTGAAGTATCTGACCGACGACCAGTTCGGCTACGCGGCGGCGATTGACGGTATGGTCGTGCGCGAGCGACCGGCCGCCATTTTTCTTATGGGGTCGTTTTACGCGGAATCGCTCATTCTGGCGGAAACGGGTAACTCTGTCGGCGCGATTCAGATCGCAGGTACCGGCCAGCCATCGCAACTCCCCTTCTTTGTGGCGGCCTGTGACTATACACTTATCGGTGAAGAATTGTTTGCCGCCTCGGCCTACTTATCACGCGAACCTCGTCAACTCGGCTCGCTCAAAGGACAGGATATCGGTAAAGGCGTAATTTTACTGGCCATCATTGTCGGCATTATCCTTGAGACATTAGCCCTGTATGATTTTCACAAACTGTTCCAGGTGATTGAATAAACATGAAGCGCGAGATACCCCTTCTAATCACGGCCATCGTCGGTTTCATTTACGTCATTCAGTACTTCATACCTCATTTCCCCTTCAATCAGGTGAG